>DASZQR010000007.1 GCA_035549555.1 Patescibacteria group bacterium | reverse complement strand
ACCTGTTCCATACACTTTATAAAATATGTTCCAGCTTTTTAGATTATTTCTTGACCTGGTCTCGCTGGGGATATGGAAAAAGATATTTATATCATTTAGACGGAGTTGAGGAAAAGGGAAATTTGATATACTTATCTCTTCATATAAGAGGAAGGCGCGCAGGATGTACCATTCCTATTAATTCAATTAATGAAGAAGTCATAAGTGAAGTTCACCCGGTTGATGCCTGTTTTATAGGCGCTCTTTCAATATCAACTGACGCAAGTGTGGTTAGTTTTCTGAAGGAATTATATTCTACTTTCAAAGAAAATAAACAACCTCTAACAACTGTAAAAACTGATCCTTTATTGGCCGTCACCAATATTTTGAGCCCAAAATTAAACGAAGAAAAATTAATGATCTATCCTAAAGCGGATGGCTTATCTTCTGCGATGGAAATAAAACTACAAGATATTGTCTCAAACCCTGTGTTATTAACTGGTTTGGGGTCAAAAAGTGCTTTTAGAGTAGATCAAGAAATTTCCAGGAAATTACTCTGCCATGAACAAAATTTTAGATACCAAAGAAATCACTAGCCTCAATGCTTATCCGTTAATATGCGCTATTTATACTTCTATGATAATTGCACTTGTGGCACTTGCCGGACGTTTATCTTTTATTAATTTCCCTATCATAGGAAAGATATTCATTGGTGCTGATTTCTTTTTACTGCCTTTCATTTTTTTCTTACAAAATGTTGTCACCGAAGTGTATGGATATGAAAGATGTCGCCAACTTACCCAGTTAAGTATCGTAGGCATATTACTCTTTTTTTGTTTCAGCTTATTCTCAACAACTTTACCCTTACCAGATAAAATTGCCAATCAGAATGCATTCAACATAGTTATTTTTACTTACCCTCGTCATTTAGTGGCTTTTTTATTTGCACTATATTTTGGTGCTATAGTGAATCAGTATTTAATTTCTAAGCTGAAGGTTGCTTGGAGAGGAAAATCACTGTGGTTACGTTCTATCGCATCTACTTTCTTAGGCGATTTTACTTATCAAGTTATCGGCTCAATCATATCAAGGTATGGTGTTCTTAAAATACACGAAATATTAACATATGATTTACTATCCTATTTATATAAATTATCTTTTGAGCTCTGCACCATTCCATTTATTTATGCGGCGAGTAACTATCTTAAAAACATGGAAGGCATTGACATATATGATACCAATGTCAACTATAATCCCTTTAAATTTAGCCTAGGCAAATGAAAAAAATATTCTGTCTCTTAAGTGAAAAATTACCAGACGAAAGAAAACAAAAAATGGTTGATTTTCTAAAAGACCATGCTTCGTCATTGGGATTACCCTTCCAAATAGACTTATTCGTCAATCAAACAATAGATCAATATAAAGATTATCACTACGCAATTGCTTTTTTTCCACCAGCAAATATTTTAAAGCAATTTCCCTCCTTAGAATTTGTCATTTCTTTAAATGCTGGAGTAAATGATGTTATCCAGGAGCTACAATCTAAAATACCGCTTAGTAGAGTGATTTATCAACCGGCATTAGATCGCATGAAAGAGCACATCCTATATTGTATTCTTGACTATACCTTGTTAATGAGTCGACATCGAAAAAATCAAGAACTAAAAATATGGGATAGATCAAAACCTTACTCTATAGCAAATGACAATATTGGAATTATGGGGTTAGGACGGGTGGGTCAAGGAATAGCTGAAACTTTAATCAAATTGGGTAAAAAAGTTCAGGGATTTTCAAAAACTACGAAAAGCTTTGTTAATAAATCATTTACTATTAATAATTTTTCTGAGTTCTTATCAACGACTAACATATTAATCAATGCGCTACCGCTTAACTCGGAAACTGAAGGTATATTAAACGCACAGACTATGAGTTTATTGCCAGATCAAAGTTGCATTATCAATGTAGGCCGTGGGGGACATATCATTGAGGACGATTTGTTAAAAATTTTAAAAACTGACAAGCTAAACAAAGTTTATTTAGATGTATTTGGTAATGAACCATTGCCAGAAGAGCACCCATTCTGGAGTCATCCAAAAATATTTTTAACTCCGCATATTTCTGGCATATTTGATGTGCTGGATGTTTTAAAACCGGCCATAGATCAGATAAAAGAGTTTTATGAGAATGGCAGGGTTATTAATGCACCAAAATATTAGATAACGTAAAATGCTGACCTTATTTTTTTAAACTGCACGCATGATGCTGTTCACGCTGCTTAATGCCGGTTTTTGCTGATAGCGGGGACTGGCAGGACGCGAGCCTCCCTAACCAGCTTAGGTAGCTTTTCACAAAAAAAATCTGAACCTCTTTTTCTGGCTTCTTGATCGTTAATATTTATAGTACAAATAGCCTTTGCAGCGATATGCAGCACTACATTGTAAAAGGTTTCCGTTGTCCTATGTTCTGCGGGCATCATAGATTGGATTGCTTCATTTATAAATTTTACCCCTTCATCACTTACAGCATTCAACAGTGCGCGATATTGTTCTAAATTGATTTTCTTAGAAGTTTGATCTTCCATGGTAACTCCTGATAATTATTTTCTAAACTATTTGTGAGTCACTCCTAGCTATGGATTATGTCTTTGATTTATTAGAAAAAGAAATTTAAATTTCCTATTTTTTGCATATAATGTTGTAGGAAGCTCTAGTCTAGGAAGTTGCTCAAAAGGTAAATGATCGAAATGTTAAAAACGAATGAAATTAATTGTGTAAATAGCTTTGCCGCGCTCACCTTGCAAATAATCATGGCTCAGATAAACATTTTTCTTCAGAAGAGTGATGAGGTGTACGCAGATCATGAAAATCCGTAAACTCAAATTATATATACTGTCTGCTGATTAATTTCAGTTTCTAACCAATCAAATACTTAAAATAATATTCTAACTACTGCTTGTTTCTGCAAGAAAATATATTTTTTTCTACTATAATAAAATTATTAATGTATAAAAATTCAATTCAAAGTAAAAGAAAAAACTATTGATCTATGATTGTTTGTTTCCGCAAATTTTGTTCCCAGATTTTAGAAAACCACAAAAAGTGCTAAAAAATGTTTCACCTGGACGTAGGATCAGATAGTATATCCCATTGCATCCTAGAGATAAAGACTAGGTGAATCTGCATAACATCTACAAACATAGTTGTCATTCAATGTTGAATGGTAGTAATACCTTATAGTTTTCTTAAATTGAATTTAGGTTTCATAAAGCATTGAGTGATCCCTCTCACTATTAAGAGTCAATTGCTAAATCGACGTTTTCGAATTAGTGATGTTATCTTAAGAATTAAAATCTTACTGTACATTGTTGCGAAGCTGGAAGTTACATATATTATTGTTAGTTCATCAAAATGCCTGTCGAGCAAATGCAAAAGGAGATGCTGCCTTAAAGAGAAAAGATAATGGAAAATCCGAATGGCCAAGTATAAATGGCCAACAGATTAACATATCTGCTCTCAACCTGGTTAGATATAGTTTTTTCTGACCAGCTTCTTTAAGGGTATAAGGCGGTACATAAATACAATTCTCATCAATTGCTTTTAGATAGGAGTATCAAAATGACAATACAACATTATAATTACACGTCTCAACAATGGATTGATAGAGATTTAATCAACAAAAAACAGAAAAAGGAAAAACTAATAGCATTTGCAAACTCTGTTATGGATAATCCACATTATTCAGTAGAGTTTAACAGTTTACTAGCAGAATTAAATTTAACTAAAAAAGAAATAATTCAGGGTTTTTTAGAATATAATCTTGATATTTTTTCTACGAAGGGAAATTTGGTTTACGACTCACCAGAAAATCGTGTTGTTTTACATATTCATAATTTATTGAAGGGCAGCTGGCACATAACCCGACAAAAAACAATTTTAGAATTTATAAAGCAGGCAAATCCAACTAATGCTGCTGATATTGGTTTCGGAGTGCCCAGTAAATATGTAAAAGAATTAGTTTTAAATGAAAATCAATTTCATTTAGCCTTATGTGATCTATATGAATCAGCGTTTTCATTCGCAAGAGTCTTGCTAGGATTGTGGGATAAGTCCTGGAATAAAAAAATTGATTTTATAAAAACGGATATGGATAAAAATGAATTTGTAGGTGATTTTGACTTATATATTTTTCAAGACTCAATAGAGCACACATATCAGCCTGAAGAATACCTGGATACATATGTTCAGCTATCCTATCCAAGTGCTAAATTTTTGATCTCACTACCCATAGGTCCCATTATACCTCGGCACTTTATTGCCTGGGAAACTAAAGAAATAGCATTAAATTGGTTAAAACAACGCGGTTTGAAAGTTGAAGCCAGTAAATCAATATTTGTTAATCCGTCGGTTGATCTGTTTGCGGAAGAGATTGACGAAAACTACTGCGACTTTGTCGTATTATGTTCTAAAATAAAAACGCCTAGTTTGATTCAGTAATTTAGCGTTTATAGCGCATATTTTGCTGGCAGTAACCTCTCTTTCCCTGCAACATGCGCAAGTAGTATTGGCCAAGAATGAAGTATCGATAAACCTTGATAACCTCATTTTTGGTCAACCACATTGATTTTTCGCATATAATTATCAATTTATTTGAACCTTCTTTTCCTGCTTGTTTCGATAATTCCAGTATATTCAGTTTGGTTTTTATTATTTTTTCATGTAAACTATTGGGGCTGATAGTCCATCAGTAATTAACTTGAAGTTAATATCAAACTGAATCTAACTCCTCAGTTCAACAATATGAAATCAACACGCGGTTTATTTCAAAAACTCTGGTTAAAAATTACCAGGAAAGCAAAAGACACTGAGTATCAATTCATTCCGCTTGGTGTGATTGGCTTTGTTAGTTTTATCGCATATTACTTTATATGGAACAAAGTAACGCCTAATGAATATCAAAATTCATATCTGCGCTTGATTGGAGGCTTGCTCTGCTTTTTTTTGATATTTCATAAATATTGGCCTCAAAAACTAAAAAGAATCCTTCCGCTATACTGGTATTTTACACTATTTTATTGTTTTCCATTTTTCTTTACTTTTATGCTGTTTAAAAATTCTTCGTCAATTGTTTGGCTTTTAACGACAATGACAGGAATATTTTATTTAATGCTGTTAGTAGATTGGATTGATCTTCTCGTTATCGTTACATTAGGCACCCTCGTTTCCTGGATATGTTATGTTCTTACTACGGATAAAATTATAATCCCCACTTTATTTTTACAAACACTACCAACGTACGCCACTGTTTTCGTCGCAGGTAAAATCTTTCTTTATAGAACCTCAACCATTCAACAAGAAAAATTAGAAGCAATGAAATCAGTAGGTGCTACAGTGGCTCACGAATTGCGTACTCCTTTATCCGCAATAGCAGTAGGTCTTGATGGGGTAAAAGATTATTTCCCTACTTTAATAGAGGGTTACTCATCTGCAAAGGAGCATGGTCTTCCAGTCAAACCTATTTCACCGAAACACTATGAGATACTATCAACGATTTTGGATGACTTGCAATCGGAAGCACATTATTCAAATACAATCGTTGACATGATTCTTATGAATGTTAAGCAAGGTGCCGGTTTTATTGGTAATCATAAAAAATGTGAAATCAATACTTGCATTGGTGAAGCAATTCAACGCTATCCTTTCAAATCCGGCGAAGCAGCATTAATTGAATGGGATAACCAGCATAATTTTTCATTTTTAGGGGATAAGGTATTGATTGAGCACGTACTTTTCAATTTAATGAAAAATGCTTTATACTATATAGAAGCAGAAGGTAAAGGAAGTATATCCATATGGTGTGAAATTCAGGATCATTATAATATCCTATATTTCAAAGACACGGCTAAAGGAATTCCATCACAAGCGCTTCCTCTAGTTTTTGACAGATTTTACACAACCAACATCAATGGAACTGGGCTAGGTTTAGCTTTTTGCAGAATGGTGATGACTAATTTAGGAGGCGATATTAGTTGCGCCTCGAAACTTGGTCTTTATACTCAATTTACTCTTAGATTCCCTAAAACAAACGTCAAGGATGAACAAAATGAAAACATCTAAACTCTCATGTTTATATTATCCAACTACATGTGTGCTTGTTGATGATGACAAATTCTTTCTAAATAGTATCATTTTAAAGCTAAATCCCAATATACCTTATAAAACATATTTAGATCCAAAGGAAGCCTTGAACGCTTTAAAAAATCTGAAGACACAAAATCAATTTTTGTCAGAAATTGTTTCAGCAAATCCTGATTCCGAAGAGTATGCGGAGAATCAATACCAAGTAAACCTTAAAATTTCTAACATTTTTCAACAAGCCTATAGTCGAAATCATTATGGTCAAATTTCTGTTATTGTCGTGGATTATGCTATGCCTCAAATGAATGGAGCTGAACTGCTTAAAAATTTATCTGACGTACCCATAAAAAAAATTATGCTTACAGGACAAGCGGATGAATCTTTTGCTGTACAACTCTTTAATGAGGGAATAATTCACAAGTTCATTTTAAAAAAAGATACTCAGTCACTAGCTGAAATGATTAATCAAGCTATTGGTGAACTACAAGATAAGTACTTTCATGATCTGTCAGAATTTGTTCTTCAAAATTTACCTCCACAATTAAACATTTGTTTAAGTGACCCTGTGTTTATTGATCTTTTTAATCAGGTTAAGAATGATGCTGCAGCGTCTAGCTATTATTTACTAGATGCATCGGGTAGCTTTTTATTTTTGGATGACTCGGGTACCCCAACATGGCTAATTGTTAAAACTGAGGATGAAATTCGAGAGTTTGCACAACAAGCTGAGTACGAAGGAGCACCAAAAGAACTTCTAGAATCATTGAAAAAAGGAGAGGTAATAGCGCATTTCAATAATTTTGATGAATATGTAGATGCGACTAATGGGGATTGGAGTAAGTATTTATTTCCTGCGAAAATTGTGAAAGGAGTCAAGCAATATCATTACTCAATATTAAAAAGTCTTCCTGGTTTTCCAATAGATCAAAATAAAATTTTTCCATTTAGTGAATACCTAAATAGCAATTCATCCACTTAATTTTACTGAGTGGTCAGATTAGCTGCCAATCTTGACCATTCCATGAGTTGCTATGCGAATTGCTTCTGTATCCGTGTTAGCTTCAAGGTTTTTGAACCCGCTCGCAACTATGGTAAGCATTTGTAACTCGCAATGTGAAAGTTGGGCTGCCGGGATTTGTAGCATCGCTGTCACCTCAATAACGACAAGGAGCAACCTGCGTGATAAAGGTTTTACTAGTCGATGACCATGAGTTAGTACGTACTAGCATTAAGTTACTTTTAGGTGATGTTGAAAACATTGTTGTAACTGGCGAGGCTAAAAGTGGAGAAGATGCTATTCGTTTAGTCCGAGAACTTGACCCAGATGTTATTCTAATGGATCTGAACATGCCAGGCATGGGTGGTTTTGAAGCAGTAATGCGCTTACTGCGTAATAAACCAACGCCAAAGATATTGATCCTTAGTGCCTACACTACTGGGCTTGTACCCGCACGATTGCTAAATCTAGGTGTAACCGGTTATTTGAGCAAACATGCAAAGCGCGAAGACATGATACATGCAATCCAGACAGTTTATTCTGGAAATCGCTATATTGACCCATTAATAGCAGATTCCATCGCTTCATTTCATGCTACTTCAAAAAATAATTTATCCTCAGTAGTGCAACTTACAGATCGCGAGTTGCAAATGCTTATCTTGATTGCCAACGGTATGGATAGAACTGATATTGCTAAGAGTTTGTATCTCAGCAAAAAAACGACCAACGGCTACATCTCTGGCGCATTAAAAAAACTTGGCGCTAAAACCGATGCAGAAGCTATTCGCATAGCGATTCAAAGCGGCTTGGTCAAGATAGATAGTTAGCCTGACCACCCAGTAAAATTAATCTGCGGATAAATTGAAATTACGATAGGGTCTTAGGCGCAAGTGTGAACTGCACCACGCAGATTGAAATTATTGCTCAAATAGGTTAACCGGAGTCAATCCATTTGAAAAGTGGTTTTAGGATAAATGAATAAAAAATTGCTAGTTATTTCTTCGATTAAGACGTTTAATAAAAGATTCTACGCAATCAATTGCTACTTGAGTTGGGAACTTATTACCCATCTCTTCTAACAATTGAATAGCAAGATAATTAAAATATTGAGATTTAGACATGCCATCTGGTTTAGGGGCATTTTTAATTGCTACAGCGTAATAATCTAGCAATACCTGTTCTGAGTATAAGTTCAGAACTCTATTTTTTTTCACATTACTAATATTACCCAGAATCAAATTTATTTTTTCTCTGTTCAGGGGTTTGCAGAAAACTTGATCAATTCCAGCTGCGTCACACTGAACTTTTACATTCTTATCAGTATTGATAGTAACAGCTGCAATCATAGGCTTTATTTCTTGCATTTTTCTTATTTCAACTGCTAATTCATAGCCATTTTTGCCGGGTAAACAAATATCCAATAGAATCAGATCATAAGAATTATGCAGCAGTATAGCCATTGCTTCCGCTGCATTTTCGGCAGTGTGAACCAGGCACCCCATGTCCATTAGCATCTTTTTATGAAAATCTTGGGCTATTAAATTATCTTCTACAACAAGGACGCGCAACTGTTCTGTACTGGTAAACACTGTCGAATCTGTTGAAAGCTGACTATTGCCCTCATTTAGCTGAATCCCAGAAGGTTGTTTGCTTGAGATTTTATCGCTATTTACGATTTTGTTGATTTTCAGAAAGGCAATATACTTTTCAGGAGTATCCCGGAAGCTATAATTTGTATTAGAGAAGGCTCTTTTGGAATTTTTTGGTTTATTAATTAAGGAAACAGTTTGCAGCATTTAATGTTTTACGCTCATAGTTAGAGGTTAAAATTTCCTTCTAGATAAATAGCTCCCAAAAATAATTTACGGGGTGAAAATATCAGGCAGTTTTTTAATTGCCATTATTGTCAGGGTAAATTATCCAATTTTTTTGTATCAATATATTATCCTTAACAATTACTTAGCATATTAAGCCATATATAAGCTGGAGTTAAAATTGTACAAAAAATTAGCAAATTGCATTAATGAAATTAGCTAGCAAAAAATACTAGTTAATTCTGGGGGTTATTTGTTAATATAATGGAGGTTGTAATTTCAAAGGAAAGAATTCAATGCCAAATAATGAAACGCAAACTATCCAGGAATTGCTGTGGAAGGACGTTCGAAAGGATGTTGCACAAAAAAATAGTATACTGGCTAAAATTATAGATGAACTAAATCCTAGCTCAGAATATACTTTATTTAAGGCTCGCTACCATTTTGGTAGTGAAATTTTAAAAAATGGCCATCTTTATATCCCAGATAATAAGGGCAGTCTAATTCATTTAAATGATAGTAGTACTCCTGCAAATATCCGAAATAAAATAAATTATAACCTTGGTTCTAACCCCGTTTTCATCCTTTTAAACCGTTTAGCGGAATTTTTCATCGTAATGGAAAACCATACAATTCCTCTTTATGGATTAATAGAGCCGGGAAAAATGTTTGGAACCTGGCGGGTATTAAATTTAATGGGTTCTCATAACCCCATATTTATCTGGAATATGACAGCGGGATCACGTTCCATATTTATGTTGCCCAAAATTTCTGAAACGATGAGATTCGGTAAGTTAACTCGTGCTTTTGGGTTAAAGGCAGAAAAGCCCAATTCGCTGCTAGATCATTGGGAAATTTTTCGAGAAATAGCCAATCATCCTGATTTCGGAGAAACCTGGACAACCGAGATATTATTTTTTTCCAAAAAATGGTTTGATAGATTAGATGACAAGAAATGGAGTGATTTTGCGCTATATTTATATAGAAATGCTTGGCTGGGCAGTGAATTTTTTCGTAATAAATATTTGTGGGACTTAGTTTTTTCTTTGATTCTTAATGAGCGTAATATTAAACCAAATCCCTATATATCTGATACGGTAAAACATTTGATGGCTATAGGAACTGGTGCATTCCCTGGGTTCGCATCTGCTCTAAATGATGAAGCTGCCCCAATTCACAGATTACAAGAATGTATTGAGTCGATATATCAACTAGAAGAATATGCCCCCATTATTATGCATCCACATTTTCTTAAGAAAGAAATATCCCGGCCAATTTATTATTCTTTACAGTATCCGACTACAACCGAATTTTCTCCAAAATCAAGAAAAGGTTCTACCAAGATATTTGATTTATATCAAATAAAATCACTCCTAGCAAAATATTTAGTCGATATACATTTAGATGAATTAAATCTTGGAGACACGCCTATTTTTGATTTAGTTGAAAAAATACAATATGATTTTTTCCATACTGATCCTGAGAATTATAAAGGTATTCGGCTGAGCAAAGAAATTCCTGAAGAAGACAAAACTTTTATCCAAACTCCTGAAGGTATGAATAAAAATTTCCCCATAAACAGCCCATTTTTAAGGGGCTGTATCCGTATTTCATCTAAAATTAAATAACCGTATTACTCAGAATATGTACGACACGAGGTCTCCCTAAAGGAGTTAAATAATTAATATGCTTAATATACTTAAAGCCAAGCTGCTCACCATATTCCTGAATTTCCTCAGAAGAGGCTTTGTAACCATAAAAAGTTCCATATTTTGTAGAAATTACAAAAGATCGCCCGTCATTAACTGTTGCATTATTTGGTACACATGTGTGCAATATTGTTTCTAAAACTAAAGTACCGCCAGGTTTCAACCAAGTGCAGATTTGTTTTAGTATAGGCAATTGTTCTTCTTTTGAAAAATCTCCTATTCCAGACCACATCCACAAAATTGCCTCAACTTTTTGTACGGGAGAGAAACGTTGAATATCTTGTTGAGTGATATTAGCTCGCTGGGAAAAATTTTTTATTAGGTGTTCATAAAAACCTTGGCTGCGTTCGACAATATAAATTTTTCCCTGATAGCCATTAGTTATTAGTCTATTTGTTACTCGACCGTATCCGCCACCTAAATCAATAAGAGAACGGGTATCAGCAATATACGGGTAAGCTAAATCAATATCGCACCCTTCTTCAAATCCTCCTTCAATAGCCCAATTGCGTAAAACATCTATAGGAATCTTCTCGTAAAACTCAATTACATCATCATTTGTCCATTTATTTTTTACGCTTTTTATGTGGGGGATATTTATTCGTGGTAGAGATTTTTCGTTCGTATAAACAATTGCATTCGTAGAATAAGACACGTATCAAAGCACCTTTGTGAGTTATTTATTTTTACTATTTAATCTCCTTGAATTAGATTGGAATCCTTGAAATTAGTTAATAGCTAATGATACCATATAAGCTCAATATACAAAACTAGGAGAAAAGCCATGAAATACGTACCAAATGTGCCAAATTAAGGTAATGATCTGTCAAGCTTAGTGTTCAATAATCCTAACAAGAAATTAATATTTTTTATTAATGGTGGTCTTTTACTGGAACGTTAGAATTATATACTAAGCTTACAGGCTCAGTTACTCATGCCAAAAATTAGAAAAATACATTATTACCAAATAATTAATTTAAGCATCCCTTAAGGTTTTGTCTTAATCGCGCAATTCGTTTTGTGTTGGAAATCGTAGCGTTACCTCAATTTGTGGCGGTATTACAACGGATATGCGTAAGCAAAAATAAGCCTGCATCTTTTCGGCTACATCCTAGTTGGGCAGCTAAATACTTATATTTTAAAAATTCTTCTTCTGTGCTTCGACGTTTCTTAGAGTAATCATGTGGCTGACTGCTCAAGTCAAGTTCCATGTATGGATTATATTTCTTATTATCTAACAATATCCCTGGGTATTGGGGATGCTGCGCCATATTACACAGAACAATAGTTTCAAAGCCTGCTGCTGAAAATCGCTTTAAATAATGTTCTCTTGATTCCAATCTTTCTTGTTTGTAACGAGCCAACCCAGTAAAAAGCATTATTCCGCGCTTTGTTTGCCCAACTGACTTATAATCCACAATATAACAATTTTGTTTCTGAGAAGGTTGTAAAGTAAATTCAATGGTATCTTTTTCATTCTGTGCGATTCTAGCAACCACTACCTGGATATGCTTATTGCTGTGTAAAGCATGCATAAGCAGTATTTTTGTTACTTCATAACAGGGCAATACATGACGCCCAACCTCATCCTTAAAGTATAAGGATTTCAACAAGCATAGTTCATATTGCTCAGCATTTAATCCATATAGCAACTTAAACAAGAATTGACATGAAAACTCTGACAGGTTGCGTTGCAGGCGATGTATTATTTTTCGAGCATAAGTTTTCGATATATTCCCTAAACTCTGACATATTTTTTCATAGTCAATACCATGAGAAGTTTCAAATTCCCCAGTCAATTTATATTTTGATAGCACATAAGCTTGGGTTAGAAAATATACTGGTTCTAAAAAATTTACATCAAGCTTGTGTTCATCAAGCACTTGTTTTAGCGTAGTCGACTGACGTATGAATTTTAGGTAATGGCTGGGTTGTTTATTTTTTAAAGCTTCGTATTGTACCAATAAAGATTCACATCGATGTTGGATTTCCTTAACCTGTTGTATAAAATTAGATAATTTATTTTTACAATATTCTTTGTTTTCTTCCAAAGTTTGGATTAGTTGATATGCACGAATTTGACATAAATTTTCGCTGACTTGCGCATCAAAATGAGCATAATTTCCTTGGATATAATTATTTAGGGCTTCAATTATCATCCTTAAAAAAAATTAGCAATCGCAAAAATCGCACCCTATCCGTTAATGATCTTAACGGTATATTGTCGGTATGCGGCATAAAACTAATCACACTATACTTCATTTCAATCCTTGGGGAGGGGGTCAAACTTAACTGTTTTATTTTCAAGCTGGGGAAAACCAAAAATGTAATAAAAATCTTCTTTGGCATCTAGGACAAAAACGGCGGGACAGGTCTATCTTTTATTGGTCTCTCTATAGCTTGAATTTACAATCAACTGATTATAAAAAGCTTATATTTTGACTGCATTTGGTTGAATCTCTATAAGCCCTCCTTCCTGGTTAATTATGAGTAGAGCATACTATTAATCCTCATTTCATAACTGACCAGGCGCTTGGGTCCTATTGAGCGCCAGCATTAAAGCAAAGTGGAAATTAAAAAAATGTAGGCCATAGGATTATGGTTAAAAAGAAATTTAGGTTTTTGCTAAATTCTAATAATGATAATGCGTAAAATCATCGCCCCTAGGTACAATCAGTGATTCCAGATTACTAGTTGTCGATTTCATTAAGTCAAAGCGGACAATTTTGCATAGGTGATTTCGCTAAATGCATTGCGCTGACCAATGCTTGGCTGCCTTGCTCTAGCATAGTCGCAGTGGCTCCTGAATAAAGGGTGGTTCCGCAACTGGCGGTAGCGCATTGACCACCAAAGGTGATAAAGCTGGTCGTATATTTAATCTCACAGGTACATGTTACCTGATTAGAATTTTGTGGGTCGACAGTACATGGCTTATCTAAACAATCAGTCCAAGGATGATTACTATTACAAGTCATAACCCAGTTAGTCTTTGCATTCTCAAAGGAAAAATTAGAAAATAGCAATTGCTGTCCCTGGCTGTTGGTTGTTGGCTTACGCTTGTCACAGGGCAAAGTACCCAGTGACGCACCATCTTGAACAATACAGGAGCAGACCGATTGACTTTTACTCCCTGGTACAGGCTTGCAGGTTGCCGTAGTGCACAGCGCATAAGGTTGTGAACAAACAGCATAATTGCCACTGACTTCAGCGATACCATTTATGCTTATCAACGACAAGCAGCCTACTGCCCATAGTAGTTTTCTCATAAAAAATCCCTTTTAAGTTAAAGTCCATTAAAACTTACCTCAGGTCAGGTAAATCATCCGGGTGAGAGATAGACTTTGCTGTTAATTTTTTTAGATGAGATTTCTTTCGAGTTTTTTTCGGCTTAACGGATTTTTTCGCCCAAATTTTCTCAAACTTTTGCTGTGCTTTTTTCTGAGCCAGTAATTTTTTATGACCCACCTGCAATACCAGCTTCTCAGCTTTTAAAATTTCCAACTGCTTTTCCAGAGCAGTAGTATTAACCGGCTTTACTTTTGTCGAACTGATAGATTTTTTAGCTGTCTTTGCTGGCTTAGACTTCGCCTTCAATTTTTTTAACTGCATGGTAGTTTGCTTTATTGATTTATCAATGTCGGTTAATACCTTAGGATAGATTTTTTCTAACCTGAGCTGGTCTTGTTTCAGACAGGTTTCTAACTGACGAACCTGCTTTGAAAAATCAGCAGATTTGCTCTTTGCTGTAGTTCTACGTTTTATTACCATGTATTAAACTCCAAGGTTGAAATAAAGATAACAATAAATATTATCGATTTTTAAATTTTTATTCTACAAAACTACTCTGACGTTGCCCCAGTGACTGGATGCTTACTAGATTCATTTTAAATCTGAGAGGTTTGGGCTATATCAGCGATAACTTTGATGATTTCAGCTTTGTTCAACAGGGTCTGACAATATTAAATTTTAGGAAGCTTAGTTGCTCGTAGTGTCTTTGTAAACTCGCCAATCTTTATCCATCTTTAGCAGATATTTAGCAGCTTCCACCAGAAAGAATTCTTTGTCTGTAACCCCAGCCCATTTAATGTAGTGTTCTATTTCGGTATCTAAGGCTTTGGGCAGTTTAGCTCTGACTGAAACTGTTTCCAGGTTCACGGGTTTAATTAACGGCATAGTCGACTCCTTTTTCACTAATTTTATTCTGAGATAGCATAGGTATTTTATTGTGGGTTGTCTATCAGTTTTTATGCAACTTTTGTGCCTCTTTAGCTTCGGGAATAGGTCAAAGTTTATTTAAAAAAACAACTACGAATAGGTGCTAATTTTCGGTGCACTGTAATGTGTGCTGCTGCTAATTTGGCTAGCAAAATTCCTGAACTAAACTCAAGCAAAAATACAGTAATTTACCGGTTAAAAATTTGGTAGAATATATCGCCAAATCAGCAACAGCACGAGTGTACCCTGACGGGCTGCGCCCGTCAGGGTACAGATTTTTTGACGCAATATAAATTGCTGATTTAAAAAATAAATCAAGGAATTTTGCTATGAAGAAAGAGACAGTAAAAACAAGACAACCTTTTGCGACAGATAATACAGATAAATTAATTAATAGTAACATCACTAACAGCCAATTATATTGCCACTTACAACAGCTGACGATGAGACTCACAGCCGATGAAATTTCCCAAGTCTGTCGCAATCTGATAGGTGCTATTAACACTGCTTTACTTAAGGGAGAAAGCCCTGAAAAACTAGTCCGACGCATTGCCAGGAAACGCTCTCCGAAGCTTTATAATTTTCATTCCATGACTAGAGAAGAAGCCCAGAAAGAGCTGGCCGAAATCAAACAATTGCGCAGGCTAGCTTCTGCCCGTTCACCTATCCCAGGTGCACGCAAACTTGAAAAATATCACCCTGAAATTCTCACTCTGTATCAGTCAGACGCCTCTTATCGAGACATCCAATTCTGGTTGCGCGCCAAAAGGGGATTGGTGGTATCTCACCATAGCGTACAGCGTTATTTGCAGGCAGTATTAAACCATGAACCCAAAGAAATCTGATGCTCAATCCAGGGTTCAAGGACACGCGCGATATTCATTGCGAGAGCAAGCAGAAAAATATATTGATGCCCGTGCTAATCGTGGCAAAAGCAAAGCCAGTGGCGCTATTCTACGGAGTGACAGAACAGTGCAGCGCTATCAAGGCGACCTGGGGCGAGCAGCTGAAGCTATCCAAAAAGCCCATGGCATTACTCGCCTGAAAGACATCACCCAACAGCAGGCACAAGCATATATTGACCAGCGTCTGCGCGAAAAAATCAGAGTGCGAACGGTGCAAGGATATGCCAAAGCATTAGGGACGCTACCTTTAGTTAAAAACCTGGTAGTGCCATCCAGAACCAGCGATAAACGGGATAAACCAAGTCAAACTCGGGCTTATGCTTTCGAGCAAATACAAGCTATCCGACAACATATCACAGCGCCAGCTGAGCGCTTGGCGATGCAAATATTACAAGAGTCTGGATGCCGTGCTAAGGACTTTGCATCCATCAGGTTAGAGGCCGAACGACCGGTTAAAAATGCGCGTTTAAACAAGCTGCATACCGATCGGTTTGCAGGTAGAGAAAACTGGGTAAAGGTGAGTTTTATTGGCAAAGGCGGCCATGAATATGTCTCGACTATTTCGTCCAAAACTGCGGAGGAATTGGCGAAATATCGCCTGCCACAGCCACGTGATTTTAGAGAGCGTAACCAGCCCAATGTGGTGACCAAACAATATTATGATTTACCTGCAGGCTTGAATTTATCTGCGATTTGGAGTGCGGCGAGCAGACAAGTTTTTTTCACTTCCAGAGGGTTGCATGGGCTGCGCCACACTTTCGCGCAGGAGCGCTTGCGGGGGATGCTTCAGGTCGGAATGACTTGGGATAAGGCAGTGGAATGTGTCAGCCAACAGATGGGGCATTATCGGGCTGAAGAGGCAATACAAACCTATTTGCGCTAAGCCCCTTCTTAAGTTTTTTACGCGTGAGTTTATGACAATAGCAGCCTCAAACAGAAATTGTTTGGCAGGTTATGGGCCTGTGGCAGCAGATGCATTTCGCAAAAACCTTCATTCACGCCTCAATGGCTTTGAGAAACGCTGGCCGTGCTGGCACGGTTTTCGCGCCTGTTAACGCTGGCAGATTCTCATGATGGCTCTGTGCAGGCGCTTCCATGGACATGAAGTCCATACAAGGTGTTCGCGGCGCTCACCAGTTTATGAAGCAGTATCACGAATCTTGCTTTTGATAGGAAACATTGATCGATAAAAATATCTTCTCGTTTTGTAAGAGGTGATTCTCAGCACATAATACCTATTGTCGTTAGCTTATAATATTTAGGTTCTTGCTTAGATTTTGTCTTAAAAATTTGCAGGTCCATCTTATCCACAGAAATTGTGAATAAAGTTGTGCATAAAGACATCAGAGCCCAGCTGGCACAACCTGCGAGCAAGATTTGTACAAAAATACTCCAGAATTTTGATAAAAACGCTATAACTACTAATTTCACTGTGAATGCTCTTGCGGTATATTGAATCTACTTCATCAGTAAACTTGCCTGCTGAAGATCGAGATTGAAAACCAACATGAAATTTGAGGAAGACTCTTATGGAACAATTAATTGAAGCAATGAAAATTGACGATGTAGCAAGAACTGCTGAACTACTGCAATCTGGTTTTGGCCCTAACGGATATGAAGACTATGCGCACATAACACCATTACACTTTGCTGCACAAATTAATGCTTTGCAAAGTGCGCAATTGTTATTGCAGGCAGGTGCTAATCCGAGATCTAAATCCATTGATGGTATATCTCCTTTTGATGTTGCATGTACGCATGTTCATTCAGACATGGTGGCGTTGTTATCCGCTCATATGCTTATGCACTAAAAGGATTATTGAAAGTCCTTTAGAGGGTTTAGGGTGGTCCTTTTAGGGGCTTAGGGTGGGCGCATTAGGGTGCTAAATGACAGTATTCCCACCATCTTGTAAAAGTAAACGTGATGGAATTATCTTCCATCACGCTTTGTTGCCAACATTCCAACATTAACAGTTAAGTGACATTTTCATATTGCTATGAAAACGACGCCTCCTGGGAGACGATTTTATAAGCTGTCGAAGCCGCTTACTTGGGTCGCAAAAACGCTGCAAATTACAATGAGGAATTATCCTCGCCACCCCATCACCAGCGGTGGTAAGGACTAGAGTGAAAGATTGAAGATCGAATTGAAAGCAGAAATAGCCGAATAGCTATTGAAGGCATGAGAAGAATACCCGAAGAAAACGAGTGCAGCTACGAAACCACCAGAAGCATGGCAATCAGGGAATTTCATCGTAGTTACGCCTGATTTATACTGCTGTTTAAAGTCATGCAGTAATCGACTTACAAGCATCAAATAATATATCGAGCTACAAATATGTCAAGCCTGGCTGGCTGGCTGGCTGATAAATATCGTTTAAATTAAAGTTGGGAGCAGAAAAAATCCCAACATTAATCATCTTAACCATCTACAATGAGATCATTTTTTTCTTTGGGGACTACAACCTCTTTTTTCAATAATTGCTTTTCCAGCTCAGAACAACGGGTTTCAGCAATGGCGGCCTGCTTGTCAGCTATATGTTGAGCTGCTATCGCTTGCTCCAGCTTCTTTTCGAGAGCCTGGAATTTTTCTGCTTGTTGATTTTGCATTTCATTCATTACGGCAATTTGCTGCTTAAGCTGGCTGATCTGCTGCGTACATTCTTCTAGCGCTATTTCCTGCTTGGCTAAGGCTTCATGCGCTTCTTCCAGTTGTTCATTAGCTTGAGAAAGTTGTATTTCTGATTGAGCTTTAGTTTCTGCTTTTGCCTTACCGATTTCCGCCAGTATCGCTTGTCTCAAATTAGTTGAGATTTCATGGTCCACTTGAGATTGAGCATGTGACTGCTCTGTTCGCCAGCGTTTTAAAAACACTGCCAGTTTGGCAAATGAGCCGCCAATGTGGCTATGGATGGTGCGAACTGAAATTTTTTCACCATCGTCCTGCATCTTTAAAGCGGCTTGGCAAAATAAATCGTAGGTGATGAGTTCTTGACGCATGGGTAATTCCTTATAAATAACATAAAATAACGATACTAATATAATAACGTTATTTTATGTTATTTAAAAATGGAGTCAAGAGGTTGATGAATTCGATTAATACAGGGAGCAGCTCAAAGTGAATGTGTTGGGGTTGGCGACAGTAATTCTCTATCTTATGATTGACAAGTTACTTTGAAAATCAGATGCATAATCAATCAGTTGAAAGCGGGTTTGGCAGAAGTGGGTGGGCAGTAGAGATTATGATTTCTCAAGAGCCTATGTTAATTGCCACAATTAATTCCAGAAGCGTTAGCCCGTGGCGGGTCACGGTGTTGTTGCGCACCTGTTATGCAAGCAGATTTTCATGCAGCCTTGTGCAGGCGCTTTATGGACTGCAATACAGCCCATGCAAGGAGCTCGCTTCACTCGCGAATGCTGTGATAAATTGATAAATAGTAAACATTTAGTCAGTATTGGCTAAACATTTAGATGTTTCTTCTTACATGTTGGTTAAAATGGCAACTGTATGTATTTTCCCATTTGCGTATTTTCTTTCCACATGCTATCTGATTTATCAACTGGAATAGCAGTTATTTCCGTTTCATCTCCATATTGAAATGTGGGATCTATAACTCTATAAAAATTATTCTTAACATCGCATAAATAATCAAATACTTTAGGTATTTTAGGCAAGGAAACAAAATGAGGTCTAGTGCCATGGGTCGTAAATCCATTAGCGCTATCACCATCAGTAGCTTTAACAGCTAGCCAGATTTTTATTTTATTTGACATGATTTCTCCTAAAAGTGGGATACACTAGTATTGGGGATTCTATTTGATATTTTCAAGATAATTTTCATATGATTCCAGCGATGGAATGAATTTTTTATTACTATCGTCATATGTGAGGCTTTACATCCTAACTTCGAAACTTCAAACAACTTAGCCTCACTCCACTTAGCGAATTATTATTGCACGCTCTGTCCAGCTCTGCCATCATTTGTAAATCCGAATCTCACCGCGCAGGAGATGACAATGATACAGATAGGCAGCACTATCCTGGATATATCATTCTTAAAAGAATTATCCAGTCAATGCGAGAAAATAGCCGCGGCGGAGGGGTTCGTATGGAATCCTCAAATTAATGATGTTGTTTTATCAGACTGGTTGCGTGATACATCAACAATTTACTCCTTTAAAGATATTAACGATTTAGTAACAAGAATCGGTATTCTATACTCCTGGAAATTCCCTCATGCTGTTTTGGATAAAAAATTAACCGCTGGAAAGAAGCTACAGGCTGACTTTGCAGAAATACAATTCTACACTACTAATTCTATTGATTTTGCAGATTCAACAAAAATGCAAATTGAATCAACTTTGGATTTCAAAAGAAGAACTGAAATAGGCTTAGAAGATAGGATTGCAGTTCTAACTAATATACTGCAAATAATAGAAAGCGATTTAAATAATCCCGAAATAATTATGCTAGTGTGTCCAGAGGATTTTTTTAGAGGCGCTGAAATATCTACTGATACTGAAGAATCAGAGAGTCGCGGAAAATGTATGGATAGGGACACGGTTTTTAATTTCTTTAATACCCGAATGGTCACCTTAAGTGCTAAATATCCCAATGTCATAATTATTCCTGGATCAGTTTATGTTAGTACGGATTCTTTGGGTGATGACCATACTTTTTTTTATAGAGGGGGGACAAAAAAATCGACAAAGATAGGTAAATCATCTATTTACGTACAAAATATTGCTCCTGTTTTTTATAACGGAAAATGGGTGCGGTTAATAAAAAAAGGGGCGCCATTGGTAGCTGATAGGCTTAAAAATGGCAAAGTAATTAACCAGGAGCACTTACTTGACGAGAAAACTTTTTTAAAAAAAACTGATAAAGGTATTAACACCAAAGTTTTCATTGAAGAATATGGTGAAGATACATTATGCGATCTCAATAAAAATTTAATATTTATGGGTGAAACTCCCTTGCCTAATGAAGGAACACTTCTAACAAGCTATGGCATAAAGAATTTATGGGAATTTACCAGTACGGTTCTTAGTTTACCAATCACTCAAAATAAATTACTTAATATTGGAATTGAAATATGCCATGACCATAATATCATGAAAAAATTGAAGAGAAGATTCAATGGTATTGAATTGGATTGCCATATTATCATCACCCATGGTACAGCTTTTGACGACTCCTCTGTTCTAACACGTAATGGATATGGCATAAGAGCTGAATCAGACCCTCCTTCCAGCGCGTCTCCTGGCAGCCAAGTTTTTTCATATGTTAATGATTTTAGAATTCCTTTTGAGATTATACATGAGAAAATATTAGTTATAGGGAGCAGCACTTTTATTTTTAAAACTGCTCCTTTACCAGTACCATTAGTGCGAAATCCAATTATATTTCCTTCAGCTCAAGATATGCTAAGTGCATGTTTTGAATTAATAGCGACTATTTCTACCACAGTTCCATCTAGAGCTAATAAAAAACAAGTTGATATTTGTCGCAATGATTTAACCCTTTTATCAACTGAACTCGAGCATGGTATATTCTCTCCACACCATCAAAACAAAATATTCCAAACATATGAAAAGCTTTGTAAAATTTGTCAATCACCTAAAGATAAAGATGTCAAAGTACTATCAACGGAGTCAAATGGTTCAGAATACCCAAAAGTACCCGATAAAATATCACTTTTAGGACAGATGGATGAGAACTCTATCGCTATTATGGGATATTGTGCTTATTTATATCCTAAAGCTATACCGGAACAATTATTGTCAGCATTGCTATCATCTAAAACAAATATCGCTTTTTCATTAGATATTTTACAAAACCAGAGGTTGTTAGCTTACGATCAAAACACTCATGCTTATTCCATCTCTCCAGATTTACAACAAGAAATTAGAAACCATCATGTTGCCGTGTTGAAATTTGATGAAAAAGATATGGTTTTATCGCTGTATATTTTTCCAATCGCTAATCTCTTATATACCGAGTTACAGAAACTTTATGCTGATTATGATCGTGTGCATTTATTACAACGTCATGCACACCTGATTTTAAGATATTTAGAAGACTTTAACGAATCAACTCATAGATTTATTATTGATGAACATAGAACAAACTTATTAACTGCTATCGGTCATTGTTTTTTATCTGCTAATCCAGAAAATGCTTATGATACATTTTATCAAGTTTGCCTAGTCCAAAAAAAAATATATGGCCTCATGCATCTAAAAGTAGCTGAATCTTATGTTAATCTAGCTACAGCAAGTGAAAAATTAAAGAAATTTCCACAAGCAATTTCACATTATACAACGGCATTGGCTATTTTTACTGAAATAGGAAAAAAAGAAGAGATTTTATTTATGCAATCAAAAATTGCAGCCCTGGCTACTACAAAAAACAAGGAAGAAAAGGAGCGTAAGACGAGAGAGATCAATCCTGTAGAAGCTGCAACAACATCCAAAATAGACTCTCCCACAAAGCAATTGGCTACCACTGTAACAAATAATCCAAACACATTTAATTTTAATACATCTTCCGCGCCATCATCTCAAATTGAAGTCTCACCTTCTGAGAGCGTTCATCAAACTGTGTCAGCATAAAGTTATCTCAGATCTAAATTTAAACGGTCTTCGAAATAAATTTGTAACTGTGATGCTATCAGCGCCCAATTATGCATAGGTTGATACCATTTTTCCATGACTTTCTGACAGGCGCAGTAAACTAATTTCATTAGCGCGTTTTCACTAACAAACGCTCCTTTGCTCTTAGTATACTTACGGACTTGCCGATGAAAACCCTCAATAATATTAGTTGTGTAAATAATACGGCGTAGCTCTTGCGGGTATTTAAAATACTGCGACAATGTTTCCCAATTAGCATGCCAGGATTTGATAACGGCGGGATATTTCTTGCCCCATTTTTCGCCTAATTCAAGTAAATGCTGCTCAGCAACATCACAACTTGAAGCCTGGTATACTTCGCGTAAATCAAGCATAAAGGATTTCTGGTCTTTACTAACAACATATTTCAGAGAATTGCGGATTTGATGCACCACACAAAGCTGGATTTCTGTTTTAGGGAATACTTCCGCAATAGCTTCAGGAAAGCCTTTCAGGCCATCAATGCTAGCAATTAGAATATCATCTACTCCACGAATACGAAGATCATTTAAAACGCTTAGCCAAAAACGTGCCCCTTCGCTTTCAGAAAGATAAATACCTATAATTTCCTTACGACCATTTTTATTAACACCAAGAATCGAATAAATCGCTTTGCTTACAACCTTGCCTTCCTCTCGGACTTTAAAATGCATTGCATCTAAAAATACAATAGGATAGATAGCTTCCAGTGGGCGAGATCGCCATTCAGCGATAACAGGCAATAATTTATCAGTAATTTGGCTTATCTTTGCGGGTGATACTTCTAGTCCATACAGCTCATGGAGATGCTGTGTAATAGACTCATAACTCATCCCAATGGCGTATAAAGATAATACTTTATTATCCAGAGATTCATTTAAAATAGTCTGTCGTTTTTTGACAATCTCAGGTTCAAAGCTGCCATCACGATCGCGAGGGGTTTCTAATTCGAATGAACCAGTGCCTGTTTTAACTGTCTTTGGAGTTTTGCCATTGCGGCGATTAGTTAAACCATTAGTTTTACAGTCAGTTAAATGAGCTTCTATCTCACCATCTAATGCCGCTTCAAGAATTCGCTTGATTAGAGGGGTTATCACTCCATCAACACCTGTCAAGGGTTGGCCAGACTTTAGTCTTGTTATGGCTTCTTGTTGGAATTGATTAAAATCAAATTCATTCAGATTGATTTTATTGTTATTCATTTTCAGCTCTCCTAATTTTGAGGTAGTATACCTCGTTAAGAAAGCTGACACAGTTATTTAAACACTACCCACCTTCTCCAGAAACTCAGGAAACTCCAAGTCCATTGATACCTGAAACTGAGTTTTAGAGCGTATAGACAAGGTCATTTTTTTCTTTGAGAGTTATAGCTTCCTTCTTTGCCAATTGTTTCTCTAGTTCAGAACAACGGGTTTCGGCAATAGCAGCTTGTTTGTCAGCTATATGTTGAGCTGCTATCGCTTACCTCCATACAAAGTATTTTTAGGAGAGGTTTTCTTTTCAGTTATCTGTATAAGAAAAAAAACCAAGCTTAATTTGTCGGATTCTTAATTTAGGTTAAAACATTTCAGTTTCTTGCAGCATAGCATCGTAATTTACTTCGTTTTTTATTATGTTTATAATATTTGAAAAAAGGGGTTGAAAATTACAAAATTTTTCAGAATCAAATGACCTGCTTTGATTGGCAAAATCTGCTTTACAACTATCTTTAAATTTGAGAGTTTCACCGCCGCCAGCAAATCTGCTTTTTTCACAATATTTTTCAATTACGTCATTAGAAAAAAGCAATTCGATTGATAAGCAGGAAGCTTTGATATCTTTGTCGGCATAATCACTTCTGATTTCTGGCACTGGAAGAAATAACATATAACCCATATTATTGTCTTCTTTATAAATTAGTCCCTTGCGAGAATCATAAGCAGAAAGTGTATATCCAGACTTGGGGTATTTAACTCTGTCTTTCCATTCATAATACGCATCGTCAAAATCCATTAATCCAATAAATAATTGATTTTCATAGTTTTTAAAAATTTCCTTTCGTCTAAACATATTAATTAAAAAATAGCAATCAAAGCAATCAATTATATGAAAAGGCATTGATTTTCCATGAAGGGATTTCCAGGCAGATTCTAAAATTATTTTATCTGTTATACCTTCAACAAAAACTATAGGTTTTCCTTTGTGAAAATCAATTTGATAAGTGAGGCTTAAGTCTGCCGCTCTGTTATCAACTGTAATTATACCGTCAGAAAGTATCGGAATCATTTCAGCACGAGAACTTTTTCTTATGACTTCATCTTTCTGCATCCAAAAAAGATTATTATCATTTACATAAGCAATTGTCGATGGGCTATGAGTAGTCATTATTACTTGAATATCAAATTTAGTAACTAATGTATTAAATAAAATATCAATTAATACCTTGCTCATGGACGGGTTTAAATGAGCATCAAATTCATCTAGAAGCAATAACTTACTATCGTTGTTTAAAATTTGGTTGCATGCCCAAAGAGTAAGAAAAACGATATATTTTTCTCCAGAAGATAGTTCTTGAAATGGAATTTCAATATTTAGGTCAATATCGATGAAACTAGGTATATACCTGATGCCTTCAATTGGAGGCTTAATTTTATATGCAAAACCTCTATATTCACTAAATAAACCATTAATAATATGCCAGGGTGGATTTGAGCCAATAGTTTTAAAAATTTCATCATCTTTAATTATTCTGCCCTCTTCATACAGCTTAAGCTTCATGCGATTTAATTTTTCCAAATATGACTTAAATAAGTCGGGAAGAAAATCATTCTCATGATTTTTGCCTTCCAAATACATAAAAGCATTATGAGGAAGTACTTCTAGAATCCAATGGCACTAACTTAAGAAATTATACTTTTAAAACATAAGGTTAATGAAATGCGTCTCACATTAGTGTATGTTTGGTTTTGCAAAAAAACAGACCTACAGTAAGGAGACGCATATGAACATTCACTTTAGAAACACTCAGATCAAGTAAAGAATTGCCCTTCAAAGATATTTTATCGTCTGAGAAGATTGCTAAACACATGGAGAACATCACTTACAGGGAACGTATTTTTACACCAGATGTCACTATTTTTGGTTTTTTAGCACAAGCTATTTCGGCAGATCAATCGTGCCAAATGGGTCTTGTGCAGATTATTAGTTGGTTGGCAAGTCAAGGGAAAAAACTTCCCAGTGCCAATACAGCAGCTTATTGCAAAGCACGCACCAAATTACCAGAAGAAGTTCTCTCAGGTCTTGCCAAAGAATGTGGTAACGAGCTAGTGGAACAAGTGCCAGCTAAATGGTTATGGCGCAATCGCCCTGTAAAATTAATTGATGGGTCGACAGTCTCCATGCCAGACACGGCGGAAAATCAAGAAGAATATCCCCAGCCTGACACCCAAAAAAAGGGGTTGGATTTCCTATAGCTCGCGTGGTGGCAGTGATATCCCTTGCGCTGGGTGTGTTGCCTTTCATCTGGTGCAGCGGTTCCTGTCTTCTGAAAATAGCTAATAGGAATTTATTTAAATTTTTTTCCAGATTTTTTAAATGGAATCGATTTAAAAAATCACCTGGCTTTCTTCATGACATTAATCAAAA
>DASZQR010000006.1 GCA_035549555.1 Patescibacteria group bacterium | reverse complement strand
ATGGTTCATCATAATAATCCATACCTGGAAAAAATCAAAATTGAGTAAATTAGGATTAAAAAAGGTATGTCAACAAGCTTGCTGTATCACGCTTTCGGGTTAAAAAGCGTAGATTATTTGGGAACAGAGTACAAGGACGGTGCGGTATTTTTTCATATCAAGACAAAGGATAGTTTTTTGCAATGTGGTAATTGCGGAAGTACGGAAGTTACTAAAAAAGGTATCATAAAGCGCAAGTTTAAAACAGTTCCTATAGGCCTGAAAGAAGTTTTCTTATTAGCTGATATCCAAAGGCTTGAATGTAAGGTTTGCGGTAAAATACGGCAACAGAAAATTGATTATGCTGATGAAAAAAAAGTTATTGCCATAGATTAGCACGATATGCAATTTGTTTACTGGAAGAGGTTCCCGTTCAGGATGTTGCAGATTGGTTAAAAATGAGTTGGAATACAATTAAAGAGATTGATAAGGGATACCTACAAAAACATTTTGGTAAACCATCGCTGAGAGATGTAAGGTATATAGCCATAGATGAGTTTGCTGTTAGTAAAGGCCACACCTATAAAACTGTTGTTTTAAATCTGGAAACATCACAGGTATTATATATTGGAAACGGAAGGCAAAAAGGTTGTTTAGATCCATTTTGGAAACGTTTGCGGGATGCCGGAGCGAAAGTAAAAGCGGTAGCAATTGATATGTGGGCGGTTTATATTGAAGCAGTTATGATAAATCTGCCTAATGCCAGGATTGTGTATGACCGCTTCCATATAGTAAGAAACTTTAACAGGGCATTAGATGACCTTCGCAGGTCGGTTTTCCACCAGGAAACAGACTTAAATAAGCGCAGGCTTCTTAAGGGAACCCGCTGGTTACTGCTTAAGAACTCGGAAAACTTAAATGAAGAGAAATCGGAATTGCACAGGCTTGCAGAAGCACTGAAAGTAAATCAGCCTTTAGCTGCTGCTTATTACCTAAAAGAAGAATTACAGCTGTTGTGGAGTGAGCCAACATTATCAGCAGCCAGAAAGTTCCTTAACAGTTGGATCAGGAAAGCGCATGCAACAGGCCTATTTATACTAAAGAAGTTTGCAAATAGCCTCGCAGCACACCGGTCCGGCATTATTAATTGGTTCGAACACCCTATATCAACTGGACCTTTGGAGGGATTAAACAATAAAATAAAAGTATTGAAACGAAGAGCATATGGCTATCGTGATCAGGATTACTTCTCTTTAAAGATTTATGCAATAAATGAAGGCAGGTATGGATTATTATGATGAACCCTAATTATTGCTATTGAAAATCAATTTTTTACTTTTCGGGGTATTTATTCAATAATAAGTTTCCCTGTTTTAGTTACATCGTTCCCTTTGGTTATTCTCCATAAATAAACTCCATTAGGTAAATTATTTCTGTTTAATACGGTTGTATCAGCCATAAGGCTTATACTTATTACCTGCCTTGAAAGGGCGTCGTATAAAGTAAAATGTACGTCGTTATAAAAATCGCAAGAGATTATGAA
>DASZQR010000005.1 GCA_035549555.1 Patescibacteria group bacterium | reverse complement strand
ATTCGGGACATAGTGGCTACCAGATGAGGTGACCGGACTAAATCACATTTAGTCTTAAAAATGCTTGAGCGTAGTGCGGTGAAAGTCGCATGCTGCGTTCTTAGAGGAGCCAGCAGCAGTAATGCGACTGGCTTACTCGATGCTTCGCACCAGCTCGCGCCCTTCGGGACGTGTGGACAAACCCTGAATACCGAAAAGATGTTATTCAGAGTTTGACCACACTCACGAGCTTATCGCCCACATACCCACAGGCACAATAACAACTATTTGTTAATTAATTTTTTAAAGACTAGAGTCTCCTAAAAATTTCTTAGGCAGTGGTCTAGACAAGGGGGTCACTTAAGGGTTGCTGACCAACAATTGTGAATTACCATTATCAAAGATCTTAAACCAACAGAAATAAGCGATTGGTGTATTATTAAAAAGTGTTTGACATATATTAGCGATATCAGTTGTTGAAACCAATGAAAAATGATTTTCAGGAAGTATAATTTTGTTCATAATAATTTTTTCATGATCGATAAATCACCTATTTTTGTTAGAGCATTATAGTCGACAAATGATTCAAGTAGCCATTAAATATCTAGTCGAACTTTAGCAACAAAATAAAATTTACATCTACTTTTGAATGGAATAATAAAGTTTTTCCAAAGCATCCATAGCTGTAATAAATTTTTTATAAACAGTTTTTGACTTATTATAATCATGAGCCTTTAAGATGATTTCCAAATTGCGTGTCGCCTGCAACATATCAGGAGTATTCGTATAGCATAAGCCGCCATGCAATTTATGAACTTGATGGGTCAACTTTTCCCAATCACGAGCATTATAAGATATTTCAATTTCTGCACGCACCTCCGGCAATGAGGCCATAAGTTCAATGATTATTTCCCATGCAAGTTTGTAGCTTGCTTCTGATTTTTTCAAAGAAATAATTTCTAGGCCACTTTCTCCTATTTCTGAAGCAGCAACATTTTGAGTTTTTTGCATCGCTGTTATCTCTTTAATAATTATTGCATTAACAAAGCAATTAACCAGCATTTCAACCTAATCGCGAAATAAACTGATTAAAAAATTCTTCTTCCATGATAATTATAAATCAATAAAATTACAAAAACGACAGTTTTATATTTACAATAAAGTGCCCATTTGAGTAAATGCATTACTCATAATATTATTTTTATCCATTACAGTTGATTATCCCAATCCACCCAAGCGCAATCACCTACCCCCATTCCTAGCCTTTCTGATACTGAATTCCTGGAAATTGACGAAAAATTACCCAAAGAGTTCTACTGACCGTTTTTTCTACTATCTGAATTACAAATTAGTAATAAGACAATTAGTAATAAGAAAAATTGTCGCTCACCTAATACTGTGTTAAAATTTTATATGAAATTAGCTTTAGATTTTATGTAAAGAATTACAAACAGCATCCTAATGGGCCGTAGCAACATACTACGTATAATAAGGTAGAGCTCAACCCTGTCCTTATCTATCGTTTTATGGAAAAAGCGGAGTGTAAATGGATTTTAGAAAGGAGAGAAACAATAATCTTTAAAATTTAGAGTTTAAATATGAAACCTGAGACTGATAGTCAAACATCCGCAAATGAACTAATTGCTTGGATACGTAACTATGCTTTTTTGCATATCGATTCACGCCTTGCCAATGAACGCCGCTGTTTTCCTCCTCATATTTTTCTGGATTTGGGAAATAAAGGTTTTTTTGGAATGCATATATCGCATAAATATGGTGGACTGGGTTTAAAAACTCAAGATATTTTGCGTGTAATGCAGCAGGTTGCAGCAATTGATCTAACACTGGCCACTGTTCTGGCTGAAAGTATACAAGCTGCCCACACTATTGAAAAATATGCTCCAAAAAACTTACAGCTTAAATACCTACCACAATTAGCCTCGGGACGCATTTTAATTTCTGGCGCGATGACTGAACCTGCGGCAGGCTCTAATCCCCGCGCAATGCAAGCAACAGCTACCCCCAATGGTCAAAATAGTTGGCTGATAAATGGTCATAAGCGCTGGGTAGGTTTATCGCCATCAGCTAGCGCGATCGCTGTGTATGTTAACCAAGTGGATACTCAAAATAAGTGGTTGGGGATGAGTGCATTTCTTATTCCTAGAGAAACGCAGGGATTACATATAGGATTGGATTCCCCCACCATGGGAGTTCGAGGTTTTGCTAAAAATGCGGTTCATCTACAAAATGCTCAAGTAACTTCTGAACAATTACTTGGGAGCCAAGGAGAAGGCATGGAAATTGCCCAGGATAATATGATGTACACACGCCTATGTCTGGCCGCCGCAAATGTAGGCGTCCTAAAACGTTGTGCGCAATTGATGTTTCGTTATGCAGAACAACGAAATATTGCCACAGGACAGCTATTAGAAAATCCCGTTACCTTGGTTCGTTTGAGTGAATTAACAACTCTAACCAATGCAATTGAAAATTTAATTCAAATAACCGCTGAGCTATATGATGTGGACTCAACTCAAGTGCCCGAAGAAGCGTTTGTAGTTTCTAAAGTACTAGCCTCAGAATACCTCGGATGGGCAGCTGATATATTAATTCAAACATTAGGCGCTAGGGGCTATGAAGAAAATAACATAGCTTCGCAAATTTTTCGTGATGCACGTACATTTAGAATATTTGAAGGTCCGACTGAAGCGTTAAATATGTATATTGGCTCAAAAATACTTACGCCCAATCTTTCATTGGAACATTTTTTTGACCAACACTTAAGACAAAAGAATCTTTTTGATGAAATAAAACTTGCTATTCAGCAAGCACAACAGCATGTTCAACTACATAAATTAAAATTATTTACTAAGCCGCTTGCTGCAGATTACTGGTTACAAGCTTTAGCCGGCGAAATTGTTTCTTATGGCTTATTGCTTGGTGCTACGGCTTATAAGCTAGAAAAAAACCATTCAACCGAAAGCAAAAGAGCATTTGAATGGGTGCAAAATAAATTTAATGAAGCCATTCAAAAAGCAAAACGGATTTCTCCGGCTGAAGCAAGTTTACTTTCATCCTGTGAACTTAAAAATTTAATTACAAATTATGTCGAAACAATAGGCGATATAGACCAATCCCGCATACTTGATGATACTTCTCTCGACGAATTATTAAAATGTGAATCTAAAAATATTACCCTGTCTTTTCCAGATTCTACTTCAAGTCTTTTAAATAAATCTAATGCCAAAATAGAAGGAAATGAACAAAAACTGAATTTGCCAAATTCAAACATTAAACAACAAATACTAACATCATCGAAATCTAAAAGAAAAAACCACTTCAATTTATGTATTCATGAGTTATTTGAAAACCAGGCAATCCACACACCCGATGCAATAGCAACAATCTGTTACAATAGACAGCTAACCTACAAGGAGCTTAATAATCAAGCCAATCAGTTAGCACATTATTTGCGAAGAAAAGGCATTGGCCCCAACAAATTAGTAGCTATTTATATGGAACGTTCCTTAGAGCTAGTTGTGGGATTATTAGGAATATTAAAGGCCGGAGGAGCCTATCTACCATTAGATTATAATTATCCTCTTAAACGTTTACGATTTATGTTTGAGGACTCAAAAGCTGAAATTATTTTAACCCAAAAGAAATTAATGCAAGATTTACCCTTTGCATGCAAAGAAGCCATTCCATTAGATGATGCAGCTGATTTACTTTCTCAAGAACTAATTACTAATCCAATTAAAAATAATAAACCTTCTGATCTAGTATATGTCATTTATACTTCAGGTTCGACCGGAAAACCCAAAGGAGTCATGCAAACACATAAATCTCTAGTAAATTTACTTTCCTGGCATATGAGGCAAATACCTGGAAAACATAGTATCCTACAATTTACCAGCCTAAGTTTTGATATGAGTTTCATGGAAATATTTTCTGCTCTTTGTTCAGGAGGAAATTCGATACTAATCTCGGAAAAAGATCGCACGGATTTATTTAGCTTAAGCAGCATTATCAAAGAATATTCAGTGGAACACTTAATAACTTCTGTGGCCTTTCTCAAAAAAATGTCCGAAGTTAACCCTAAACCAGAATATTTTAAAACCCTGAAAGAAATAATTACTGCTGGAGAACAATTAGTAATAACTCCTGAAATGACAGCTTTTTTTAAACAACTACCTAAATGTAGATTAAGAAACTACTACGGCCCCTCAGAAACTCATGTTGTTACCGCTTGGGAACTACCCAAGGATCCCGACACCTGGCCCATTTATCCTCATATTGGCAAACCTATTGCTAATTCGGACATTTTTATATTGGACAATAATAAGCAATTAGTTCCTATTGATGTGGTGGGTGAAATATATATAGGTGGCCTCGGTTTGGGGAAAGGATATATTAATGATAACAATTTAACTGAGAAAAAGTTTATTCAAAATCCTTTCAGTGATAACCCGGAAGATAAATTATACCGCACCGGCGATTTAGGTAAGTATTTACCTGATGGCAATATTGCTTTTTTAGGTAGAATAGACGATCAAGTAAAAGTTCATGGCTTTAGAATCGAACTTCAAGAAATAGAATCACAGCTTATTCAGTGTCCTTTAATTAAAGAAGCCGTAATTACTATAAAAGAAAACCCCTTTTCAGATAAACAATTAATTGCTTTTATTATTCCAAAAGAAAAACATCCTGGAGAAAGTTTTATTGAGGACATTCGTCATTATTTAAGAGACCATTTACCTACGTATATGATCCCCTCGTTATTTCATGTTTTAGAAAACATACCCTTAACCCCTAGTGGAAAAGTTGATCGTCAATCTTTATTAAAAACTGAAAAAATATTAACTTTTTCTTCTAATAAGCTCGTAGAACCTGAAACAAAAACCGAAAAGACATTAGTCAATATTTTACAGAATTTTTTTAATACACCTATTGGGGTCAACCATAGCATTATATCAATCGGCGGTAATTCGTTATTGGCAATGCAAATTGTGTCTAAATTGCACGATGTATTTTCTGTTGAAATACCACCATACAGTTTGTTATCCGATCCCTCAATTGCAATGATCGCCCAACGCATTGACAATTTAATCGCCCTAAAACATTAATTTTTAAAAGAATATATGCAAAAAAGTATTCCACAAATTAATTGTCCCAGCATTTATGAACAAGTTCTACAATATTCGGATAATTTGATTATTATTCTCTCTGAAGATTTACATATTATCGACATTAACCCTACAGCCTTAAAAACTTTTCACTGGAAGAAAAATCAGATACTAAACAAAAGCATAGCGTCCCTTTGCAAAAAAGGAGGTATTAATCCATTTATTAAATCTTATCCAATTAAGGCCATTAAAAAAATGATTCAAGTTATATCTGATGGAAAAAAACTTCAGATGTGCTGGCATATAATTCCGATTGAGGAATCTTTCGATCAGAAAAAGCAATTACTATTAATTGGCAAACAAGCAGCCGATTTTAGCCAAAAAGAATTTGAAGCGATGCAACTTGATAATATAATAAGATACACTCCTCATCTTTTCTATTGGAAGGATAAAAATAGTATTTATCAAGGATGTAATGATGAATTTGCAAAATTAGCCGGCTTAAAATCTAGACATGACGTAGTTGGGAAGAGTGATTCTGAACTTATATGGAAAGACCGTGCAAGTCTGTATACAAAAATTGACCAAGAGGTGCTAAATACTAAAAAACCACAACTCAATATTGAAGAAGAAATTGTTGTTTCTGGAAACAAAATTATAACAGCCATATCAAATAAAGTTCCTTTATTTGATAATAATAAACGGGTTATTGGTGTGCTAGGAATTACTACAGATATTACTGCACGAAAAGAAATGGAAGAAGCATTACAAGTTGCTAAAGAAAAAGCAGAAGCTGCCAATATCGCAAAAACACAATTTTTAGCTAACATCAGTCATGATATTCGCACACCATTAGTTGGAATTCAAGGCATTGCTATGCTTTTGGCCAAAACTTTACCAGAAAAAATGAAAGCAGAAGCCAACTCTATAGTCCATGCGAGTAGTGATTTACTTAATTTGCTCAATGAAGTTATTAGTTTAGCGCAATTAGAAACCGGTAAGGTTCGCCAACAACTCGTTGCTTTTAATTTGAAAAAACTATTCTCTAACATTGTTACTACATTTCAACCTTCAATTAAAAAGAAAGGATTGAAAATTGATCTCAATTACTCTGATGATCTCCCGACTTTGTTTAAAGGCAATCGTATGTATCTCAATAGAATTATTCTTAATCTCGTTAGCAATGCTTTGAAGTTTACACAAAAAGGCTATATTAGAATTAATATTGAACCAGACAAATTAAATAAACCTTCAAATTCAAAAAAGAGAGCTATTAAATTTAGTGTCATTGATACTGGGATAGGAATACCTAAAAAATACCAACAATATATTTTTGAAAGCTTCACACGTTTAAATCCTTCATATGAGGGAGTTTATAAAGGAAGCGGCTTGGGTTTGCATATAACAAAACAATTTGTAGAACAATTAGGTGGAATTATTGACGTAGACAGTGAGCCTGGCCAAGGTTCCACATTTACTGTCCATGTTAAATTAGACGCTATCGATAAATTAACTGAACAAGAACTTATTGCCGAAAATGAATTTACTGAAAAATTATTAGAAGAATCAATCGTTGAAAATGTACTTGTTGAACCTCAGCAACTCGAAATTAAACAAACTCTGATACAGAAAAATGCAGATGTTCACGGTCTTTTAGTCGAAGATAATCCACTGATTCAAAAGGTTTCTGCTTTAACCTTAAATGAAATTGGCTGTTTTGTAGATATTGCTACAAATGGCCAAGAAGCTTTGCAAATGGCAGCGCGCAAAAGTTATGATATTATTTTTATGGACATAGGGCTCCCTGATATTGATGGTTGTAAGGTGAGTAGCAAAATCCGTGCGCAGCCGGATTTACCAAATTATACAACGCCCATTATCGCATTGACCGCACATATGGATGCCAGTAGCAAAGACCTATGTTTAGCCTCAGGAATGAATGCAGTAATTACCAAACCGTTAACAAAGCCACAAGGATACTACTTATTTAAACGTTATCTGCATAAGAAGTATTTATCCAAAAAACCAAATGAAATGACAACAAAATTTAATTCTGATGATACATCTCTAGAAATAAGAGAGTCTTCCGTTATTGATTTAGATGATGGCGCTAAAGTCCTTAATAAGAATCATGCGGAAGCTATTAATATGCTAGATTTATTCGCTAAATCTTTATCTGAAGAACAACCAAGTTTAGCCGCAGCTTTTTTACAGCAAGATTGGCAAAGGCTTCAATATAATGTGCATCGTCTATATGGCAGCACTTGCTTTTGTGGTGTACCACGCTTGCGCGCTGCAGCGAAAAATTTAGAAACAGCTTTTGTAAAAAATGAACATGAACAAATAGTTCCTTTATATGAAAAGCTAGACCTAGAGATTCAAGCTTTTTTCCAGGCATATCAAGCCATGAAAAAGACATAAGTAAAAGTCGTGGCTTGAAATATCCGTTAGGTTTCGAACCTAGAACACATACATTATGAAGAATAGTGATGAAAACGATTTTAATTACAGGTGCAAACCGAGGATTAGGGTTGGAAATGGTCAGACAGTATTTAGAAACTGGCTGGCGGGTATTTGCCTGTTGTCGCTCGCCTGGTGATGCACGCGAGCTTAAATCTTTATCAGTTCCCCAACTTCAAATATTTAAGCTAGATGTTAGTCTCGATCAGGATATTTTCAATTTGTCGTCGCAATTACATAATCAACCAATTGATATTCTTGTGAATAATGCTGGAATTCTAAAAACTTATCATCCTAATTCTCAGAAATTAAATCGCGCATCCTGGTTAGAAAGCTTCCAAATAAATACTATTTCTCCTGTGGTTATGGCTAAAGCCTTTGCTCCACTGATTGCTCTAAGTCAACATAAGCTCATTGTAAATATTTCTAGTAACCTCGGTAGTATCAGTTCAGTTTCGGACCCTAAGTATTTATTTTATGGATCGAGTAAAGCAGCATTGAATTATGTCACCAAGAGTTTGACTGTAAGCCTTATGCCTCAAGGAATAAGCGTTATTTCCATACATCCAGGTTGGGTTAAAACAGATATGGGAGGGGAGGAAGCAACCCTCTTCCCAGAAGAAAGCATCACCAGCATAAGAAAGCTATTGGAAAAGATGAGTATAAATAATAGTGGTAGTTTTTATAGCTATACCGGTGAAATTATCGATTACTAAATTCTTATAGCTATAAATTGCATCCTCAAATTATCTTTTCCATCTAGAATCCCTTGAACATACTCAAAGGCTCACAGCTCTTGACATGGAAATAATCGCTTAAATTTGTCTCAGGTACAGATTTTTTTTTGCTAAGTTGGAAACTATTTTATAACCCAATAGCCTTCAACCACTCATCCGTAGGCAGCACCAATTTGCGTTGTTCCAAATCAAATAACCCAATCAACATTTCCGCCGAACAACAAACTTCCCCCGCCCGCAACATAGTCTGCATTAATCTACCAATCTTTTGCTCATAAGAAAGCATTTGTGTCTCTATAACAATCGCTTCTCTTAATCGGATTTCCTTTACAAAACGTAGTTTCATTTCTAAAACCACCGGACCCAACCCTGTTTCTTTAATTTTATTCAACCCGTAACCATTTTGTGTTATTAAATCCCAACGCGCATCTTCAAATAAAGTGAGATAAGCAGCATTATTCACATGACCGAAGGTATCTAGATTACTTTCTTTAATAATGATTGGATAACTAAATGCTTTAGAATTCATAGACTAGCCTCATGTTAGCACAGTTTAACTTTATGGCATGGGACAGCATAACCGATATGCCTTCAACACTTAGAAAACCCACCATCTGATAGCCACAAAAAGCTGAAAACACCCCCTCCTCCTTAACTGGAGTTTTCTTTGCATCACCATAACACTATTCTGAAAATTATCATAATCCATAAATCCTTCATTTCAACCAGAACAAAAAGTTCAAAACATTGTATTGCAACCAATTAAATTCCATGATTTAATGCATTTATTAATTTAATATGCATGCATGCTTTGTTAAATTTAAAATAAATTTACTTTTTATTTCTATTTTGAATAAACAATATTTTATGCGACGACTATTTAACACCACTCTAGAATTAAAATCTCAAAGGAAAGTTTACCATGTCCTGGCTAACCCAAACCCAACGTTTCCTACAATCGGATTTACTACCAGAAGACCAACTAGTACCCTTAAGTTTTTCCGGCACAGAAACCCTATCCCAGCCTTTTAACTTCACCTTACAACTGGTTTCCGATGATACCGCTATC
>DASZQR010000004.1 GCA_035549555.1 Patescibacteria group bacterium | reverse complement strand
TGTCGCCCACAACCTTACCCACACTTCGCCCACAGATAATATTGATAATATTACTATAAAATTTTTACTTATTTGGGTTAGGTGATTTCTGAGTCAACGTTGGAGCCTCCTAAAGTTAGGTAAAATGATGAGGCAACGCGGTACAACATAATCCCGATTATTAATGTAGCTATAGGTACCGCAGCCGCTAGAATTGACTGGGCTACAGATGGTTCCATATACTGCAGAGGAAAGATACTTAAAAACCAACAACCAAAAGTTGTGATATTGATAATCAATAAGTTTAAAAATTGCGATTTACATTTTTTCTTTAATGAAGCCAAATTATTTAAGCGTGAGAGAAGAAAGAATATAGCCGCTATCAAAAAAATTCCGAAACAAAGCAAAGTTGCATCAATTTTCATCTCAAGCAAAGCAGTAAAGACAAAAGCTACCGCAGATATAATACACCAGGCAAATATTCCAACAAACCCGAGGGTAGATTCATTGCTTAATTTTTCCATGTTCAACCTCTAATTTTTCTTGGTCTTCGGGAAAGAATGGGCTATTAGTCTTTTCAAGCAGAGATAATGCATCGACAAATGGAAAGTAACAACTTGGTGGGCGATAGTGGGATCGAACCACTGACCCCTGCCGTGTGAAGGCAAATTTAACATATTCCTCAGTAAACCACCATGAACAACCATCAACAAATTTTCCTGTAATTTCAAGTTGTTATAAAAAATCCTCTTGTTTCTGATTGTATATGGTGTACTATTCCCGTGCATTACATTTGCACTTCATTTGCACTTCAGTTTTATCGGAGGATTAATTTGAAAACGAACATCAACTCTACGTTAGAATCTTGAGATAAGAGTAATCATAAAACCTCTATACAATCTGGAATTCCATCAGAGGTTCCTCCGGGGGGTTGATTTTTTTATATCCTTTAGGTTTTTTGGAAAAGCTGTAATGGTGGGCTACAAAAATAAAGGTATTTTCCATATACTATGGCTTGATAGAAAATTTACTCTATATGATCATGAATGAGTATTATTCTAATCACTGTTATTTCTCCAGCTTAATAACTTGGCAACAGCATTTGCCTTATGTTCTGGAGCTATGACAGTCAACTACCAACTTTTATATCCTGCATGATATGCTCAACGATAACACCCAGGGCATCATTGGAGAGAATAGTTTCGTGGGAACATGCTAAGTTAACTACAGTTAAGTTCTTCATGTATTTTTTCCATCCATTCGAGTCTTCTGTTAATAATAACTCATATAATCGATTGCAATCTACCCATTCGTCATTATGCATATTCACATTGTGTTTTCTTATAAGCTTATTCGCTTTAAATAAAGTAGCTGGAGGAGTATACTCCTCATATTTGTTATAGCGAGCCAACATTTCTAATTCTCTTGGGATTAACTCTTGTAATCGGCGCCCATAACTGGTAGGAAGTATATTTTCTGGAATCAACTTTATCATCTCAGGAATTGCTGCGTGATAAATTTCTTCAGGACACAAAATAGTAACTGCTGAATCAAGCAAATACAAATTAATGACTTTATCTCCCTGTTTAATCAATTGCTTGGCCATTTCATAAGCAATCACCCCACCCATCGACCAACCACCTAAAACATATTCTCCTCGAGGCTGAATTTCTTTAAGTTTATTTATATAATGACTGGCTAGCAATTCAAGTGAATCTATACACTCAGAGGGCATGCAATTCAAGTTATGTGATTCTATACCATAAACAGAGAAGGTATCCTTGAGCTTCTTAGCTAGATTATAATAAACTTCTGCCCCTGCCTGGGAAGGATGAACTAGAAATAGAGGCGAAACACTAGGCATCTGATTAAAAGCTATAATACCTTGCGGAAGATAATTTGATCGACTAACCTGCTCGTTATTATTAAGCTCCAAAATTCGTGCAAGCTCATGGGTTTGCTTTAATACATTATCGTTAAAATAAACCCATGTAACGGGTAGCTCCAATGTAAATGTTCGATTAATTTTTTCAATCATTCTTAACGCTCGAAGAGAGTTGCCACCTAAACCTAAGAAACTACTCTGCAGATTTAAATTTTTTTCATCAAAAATACTGAGCCAAATTTCATTAAGTTGCTCCGATATTTCTTGAGCAGAGAACTGTTTATCAACAGAGAATCTTTTAGGCATAGAAATAGGGAGCCCAGGTGTATTATTTTGCTTCAGCTTAGGCCACAGAATTTTCCGATCAAATTCATAAGTGGGCAAAAGTAATCTATTTCTTATTTCCTGAAAGTGAAGAGCTGCAAAATTGATATCAACATTTTCAATATATAATTTGGCAATAGTAGATAACACGGTTCCATTATTTATTTGTTCCATTAAGTCAATTGCAACACTTTCAGACAATTGACTATCTTCTAGTTCAATTGAAGAATCATTTAAAACCTGATTATACCAATAAGAGTAATCTTTTATTTCACTTATTGAAACTTTTCTATTCAATTTTTTTGAAATCCAAGTGTCTTTTGAGTCAGCAAATTTAAACTTCGCAAATTCCATTGAAAAATGCTCCAAAGAGGAATTATTTTTTTTAAAACAAGATAATATATTTACTAAATTTAAGGCATTCGATAAAGAAATAACTCCAGTTAAACAAGCAGCCAGACATTCCCCAAACCCTACAGCAATCATTTTTTCAGGAATAATATTTAAACCTATTAAAAAACAAGCTAAAGCATATTCACCTACAAACTTGGCAAGAGGTGAAAATGAATCTTGAATATCTATATTAATGTTCATGTTTTTTAAAATATTTAAACAGTTTTCAATCGAGCTTTTATAAAAAAGATGGTCACGCATCATTGTTTCTATATTTTTTATATTTACAGATTTAACATTAGACAAAACAAATGTTATTTTTCTAAAATTCGGAACATTTTTTTTTGTATTAATCATAAATTCTTCTTTTGCAATTTTCTCTATAGCATCTTCTATGTCTTTGCAAATTATGCATATTCTATTTTGAAAATGCTTCCGGCCAACTTGTAAAGTAAAAGCCACATCATCTAAATTATCGAACTTGTGGTCTAAAAAATAATCTAGCAAATTGGAAAAATTTTTATTCAATGAATTAACGGATTTAGCTGAAATACAAATAATTTTCGAGCGAGTATTTGGCTTTAATTTTTTAATACCTGGCGCTTCTTCCATGATTAAATGTGCATTAGTCCCTCCTACACCTAAAGAATTTACAGCAGCGCGATAAGGAATATGAGAATCTTGCTTTTCCCAGTCTGTCGTCGTTAAGTTCATATAAAATGGAGAACATTCAAAATCAATGTTAGGATTCGGTTCCGAAAAATTAATACTTGCCGGTAGAGTCTTATGTTTTAGTGCTAGCACCACTTTAATCACTCCAGCAACACCTGCCGCCACATCAAGATGGCCGATATTGGATTTAATTGACCCTAATGTACAAAAATTATTTTTTTGCGTATAGGCGCGAAAAGCTTGCGTTAACGCGCTGACTTCAATAGGATCACCGATGATCGTACCAGTACCATGCGCTTCAATATGAGTAATGGTTTCGATAGGTACCTGAGCTAAACTGATAGCCGTTCTAATGGCTTCCACTTGACCAGAAATACTGGGCGCTGTAAAACCTATCTTCCGTCTACCATCGTTATTGACTGCAGTAGATTTAATAATCGCTTCTATATGATCTCCCTCACTTAGTGCATCTTGTAATCGTTTTAGCACAATGATACCCACGCCACTGGTCATAACAGTTCCTGAAGCATTTTTATCAAAAGCTCTACATTTCCCATCTGGAGAATATACCAAACCCTCTTTATACAGGTAACCGACTGCCGGAGGCAGCAATAAAGTAATTCCACCAGCTAATGCCATATCACAATCATTATTTAATAGACTCATACATGCCAAGTGAATAGCGACTAGAGAAGTAGAACAAGCCGTTTGAATTTGAATGCTAGGCCCAGTTAGATTAAGCTCATAAGAAACGCGTGTGGCCAGTTGAGAAGTTTCTGCAAGGACACCAACTTCAAATGGACTAAGTTCCTGGCTTGAATCACTTTGTAAAAGAAAATTAAGATAGGAAATTGGATTATGCTTACAACCAGCAAATACACCGATTTTTCCAGAATAATTTTCTGGGTTATATCCAGCATTTTCCAACGCAGACCACGATTCTTCAAGAAAAATCCTATATTGCGGATCAAGCATCATAGCTTCTTCGCTACTATATCCAAAAAAACCGGCATCAAATTGATCATACTCAGGTAATACCCCACAGACCCTAACATAATCTTTATGCGTTATATATTCATCCGGAATACCCGAATTTTTAAGATCGGAAAGTGAAACTTGCTCCAACCCTTCAGTACCATTACAAAGCATTTTCCAAAAAAGATTAATGTTTTTGGCTCCAGGGAATCTACCTGACATGCCGACAATCGCAATATCTGACTCTAAAAAATTTTGTTCTGTAGTTTTCATATATTCACTCTATCATTAGTTAAAGAACAGCATCGAGAAGTGTATCGACCTTTATTCACGGCTAAATTGAAATGTCTTTCAGCATCGTTAATTGATGGAGAATTAATTTTTTTAATGAGAAGATTAACGGTAGGATACTGAAAAATAGTTAGCATATCCAAATGGTAACCCTTAGTCCGCAAACAATTATATAGTTTAGCTATTAACAACGAATTCGCTCCTAAATCGAAAAAATTTGCATCACGATCAAGCTCTTCCATTTTCAGCAAATCTTTCAATAGAGCAATCAGATCATATTCTATGTTTAAATAGCCTGGAGAATCATTGATGACATCGGTAGAATAATTTTCTAGAAGTTTTGTCTTGTCTACTTTTCCATTTATAGTCAAAGGAAATTTTGGTATAAATGTGAATTTATAAGGAATCATATAATATGGCAACGATGACGCCAAATAATCTCTTAGTTCGGTTATCGTTAATTCCTCATTACTTACTGATGTACAATAAGCAACTAATGATTTAATACCGCCTTCTGTTATAGGAAAAACTACAGCCTGATTGATCTGGGAATGCTGATTTAACAACCTCTCCACTTCCCCCAACTCTACTCTATAGCCATTTATTTTTATTTGATCATCTATTCGGCCTATATACTTAAATGAACCATTTTCTAGAAGACAACCTAAATCTCCAGTTTTATATATTACTGAGTAACCCTCTTCCAGCATAGAAAATGGATTAGGGATAAATTTTTCGGCAGTTAATTCCGGGCAATTGAGATAACCGCGAGCTACACAATGTCCCGAAATAAATATTTCTCCGATAGTCATTGGTTGAAGTGGCTGTAAAAATTCGTCTAGCACATATATTCTAGTATTCAGTCCTGGGCAACCAATTGTAATGTCATCAAAAGTTTCTCCAAAACCATAAGTAGATAATGTCACGCCAACGGTCGTTTCAGTAGGGCCATATTCATTATAAATTTTGTGACAAGGATATTTATGCAACCATTTTTTAACATGAGTTGAACTTGCATTTTCTCCACCCAAAACAATAGATTGTAATGCCACTAAAGAACAGTTGTTTTGTAAATCACACAATAAATTAAAAAAAGTAGGCACTAGTTTTACAATATTAATTCTATATTTTTCCAAATGCTTTAAGTACTTACAGGGATCACGCTTTGTTTTTTCATCACAAAATATTATAGTTGCACCAGATATCACAGGCAGCAGGAGGGTTGTTATTGTAAAATCAAAAGCCAATGAAGAAGAGCAATCAAACCTATCTCCTAGCTTAACATTTAAATATTTATTCGCCCATTTCAAATAATTCATTAAACTTCTTTTCTCTACCATTACGCCTTTTGGATTGCCGGTGGAACCAGAAGTGTAAATAATATAATTTAACTTCTGAGAAAAGAATTTTTCTAATTGAGAATTTGAATTATATTTTATGTTAGCAATATCATCAGCTTTTAAAATAGGACAACAGATAGTTCCTTTTAATTTATCAATTAAATTTTTATGAGTCAGCAATAAATGTGGTTTAGCATCAGAAAGAATATAACTGATTCTATCAGATGGGTATTCAGTATCTAAAGGCAAAAAAGCACCACCTGCCTTTAAAATAGCTAAGATACTAATTATCATATTCAGATCTCTTTCCATAAGCATAGCTACAATAAATTCACCTTGATTAGGATCGTAATAATCACGGATTATCATTGATAGAATAGTAGATTTTTGATCTAGTTCTTCATAAGTTAGAAATTTTCCTTTGTAAACTGCAGAAATTCCGGTAGGATTACGTTTCGCTTGCCAGTGAAATAATTCTGAAACAGTATTTTCAGCAAGTGAAAGTTCGTTTATTTTCTCTGAACCTCTCATAGATGCTCCTGTGCCTTGAATCGAAAAACTAGAAATAATCATACCTTAAATTTAAAAGTTTTTAACCGTGAAAACTACGGTTTACTTCATTGAGAAAGAATGTAATATATACGTTATGATTACAATATCTGACAAAACCATCCCTGCTCAAATGCTAGCTTATGTGTTAAGACCCGCTCATCACGGAGAACCCATTAATGCTTTTAAGGAAGAACGCGTTGATCTTCCTCCATTAGGAGCTAATGAGGTATTGATAAAGGTCATGGCTGCGGGAATTAATTATAACGGCGTATGGGCCGCATTAGGTAGTCCTTACTCGCCTACGTTCTTTCATGGCAAAAATTTTCATATTGCGGGTAGCGATGCCTCTGGAATTGTTTGGAAAATCGGAGAAGCACTGGATAAAAAAACATTACATTTTAAAGAGGGTGACCATATCGTTTTACACTGTGGTCAATATTGTGGCCATTGTGTTCAATGTAATGGTGGAGACCCTATGCTTTGCCCCTACCAAAAAATATGGGGGTATGAAACCCCTTATGGATCATTCGCAGAATTTACAGTGGTAAAGCCTTATCAAATTTTACCCAAACCCAAGGAGCTGAGTTGGGCCGAAGCAGCAAGTTATACGTTGGTGCTAGCAACCGCATGGAGAATGTTATTAGGCCATTACCCACATACCTTACGATCTTCACAGAATGTGCTAATTTGGGGTGCTTCAGGGGGTATAGGAACAATGGCAATTCAAATTGTTAAAAATGCGAATGCCAATCCAATTGCAGTAGTGTCTTCAGAGGAGCGTGGACAATTTTGCTTACAAATCGGCGCTAAGAGTTTTATCAATAGGAATAATTTTGACTGTTGGGGAATAATGCCTAATGTAGGATCAAGCGATTATTTAACTTATATGAGTAAGGTAAAAAAATTTAAAAAAGCTATTTGGGACATTATTGGTACAGGCAATGAAATAGACATAGTGATTGAGCATGTAGGAGAGAAAACCTTTCCAGTAAGTTGCTACATTGCTAAAAAAGGTGGTTTAGTTGTTTACTGTGGAGCGACATCGGGATTTAATTTAAGTATGGATGCAGCCTATGGTTGGATGCATCAGAAACGGATTCAAGGTTCACATTTTGCCTCCACTTTAGAAGCTTTTTCCGCTAATGAATTAGTCTGTCAAGGGAAAATCAAGCCTTATCTCGGAAAAGTTTATAAATGGCAAGATCTGCCTCTGGCCCATCAACTGATGAAAGACAATCAACAGCTTTCAGGATGCATGGCTGTAGAAGTTAGTGTTTGAAATGCTCTATTTGAGGAAAACTTATGAAATCAGCAATTTTTATTACTCTAAGTATTGCAATGGGAATGTTATGCTTATTACCATCCGATATTTATTTACCAGCATTACCCCTCATTCAGCAATACTTTGATAGTAGCACCTCTTTGATTCAAATGACTCTTAGCGTATTTTTGCTCGGAACCGCAGCTTCACAATTTTTAATTGGCCCATTTGTTGATTTTTATAATCTAAAAGCTATCGGAATAGTATCTGTCACCATTTTCCTTATCGCAACTTTAATTTGCGCCATAACAACCTCTATCGAAGTCATGATTATAGCCAGATTTTTTCAAGCTTGCGGCGCAGGCTTTGCAGCAGTCATTTCTCGCGCCGCTGTTACTAAAAATTACGATTCACAAAAAGCTGCTCACGTTTATTTGATTATGAGTCCTATATTAGCAGTTTCGCCTGCAATTGCACCAGTAATCGGCGGAAATTTATCAAAATTTTTGGGTTGGAGATCCGTATTTATCTTCATTTTTATTTTAGGAATATTGATTTTAATAGGAATATGGAAATTTTTCGCGGTAAAACAAACTAGCTCCCCAGCTAAAGAGGATTTACATCCATTTAAAATAATTAAAAATTACTTAGACATATTGCGCAACAAATGCTTTTCTGGGTATTTGCTTACCCGTTGTGCCGTCGATGCTTCCTATTTTGCCTATATCACTGCTTCTCCATTTATATTCCACACCTTAGGCTATTCAACTATTCAAATTGGCAATTTTTATATTATTCCGATTATAAGCTTTGTTGGCGCCGCTTATTTAACGAAGCGCCTAATGGATAAATACAGTAAAGATCTATTAATGCTCATAGGCTTGCTCATTTCTATTTTTGGCGGAATTGTGTTATATTTGATCGGTATAACTCATTATTATTACGCTCTTCAGATCATCCTACCTGCAGCGATCATGACAGCAGGATATGGTTTCACTGGTTCATTGTCCTGGACCGAAGCCATGGCTCAATTTCCAGCGAGTCAATCTGGTTCCGTATCTAGTTTAATTGGTTTTTTCCCACTCATAGCTGCTTCTCTTGCAGCCGCCCTAGTTAATATTTTAACGCATGGCTCAGTTTCTCGTTTAGCCATATTTATGGTTATCTTACTCAGCTTAGCAACCCTTATTTTATTAAAAGTAATCAGATTTAAAACTGAAAAAAAACAATTAAAGATGAATTCAGATCCATACAACTAAAAAACCTAAATAACTAATTGACTTGGAATCCTTAGTTGACTATTCTTTCTAATTATAAGAGGTTTAATAAATTGATGAAGGATTCAAATGGAGAATCAGGATCGATTAAAAAATTTTAACGAAAATGCAAAATTTGCACAGTCAGTGTGTACTCGTTTTTTTATTGAAAATCGTTTAAATTATTTTAGTTTTGGTTCCCTAGATGAAAAAGGGAATTTTCGATGCTTTTTAACTAACCCAGAATGGTATCAGCATTTTGTTAGCGCGCAATACCCTATCTTTATACCAACCGCAAAAGATCCATCCCAGAAAAGTTATTTTTATCTTTGGTCTGAAGCTTTATCCCAACCAGTTGTTTCCAGCGCGTACAACAACTTTGGAATGGCTAACGGCATTACTTTTGTTCATAAAATTAATCTCATTACGGAATATTTTACCTATACTTCCATGCGAGAGAACCATCAAGCTATCAGTTTTTATCTTAATAACTTAGACGCTTTAAGAAGTTTTGCGGCTTATTTTAAAGAAAAAGCCAATAATTTAGCTTGGTCAATGGAAAAAAAATTAATAGTCCCTCCTAGTGATCATTATCCTCTAGAAATTAATTCTAATCTAGTTTATAAAGACACTTTCGATAAAAATCCTAATTTAAACAAAACAGAGCTACATTTGACCCTAAAAGAAATAGAGTGCATCAAATATTTACGAAAAAGTCTTACTGTTAAAGAAATTGCTAAAGCTTTATCGCTCTCTCCACGTACAGTTGAAGATCGTTTGAATATGATTCGAGAAAAATTAGGGTGCTACCGAAAATCTAACATCATCCCTAAACTTGAATCCGTCATGCCTCACATCTTGCTGATCGATTAATCTTTTCACCCCGTATTTTTCACGGTTGCACTCCTTACTCAAGTAATTAATAATTTCTACAAATTCATTGAAGGTAAAGAGTAATGAGTAAACCTATAACAAATCTTTCTTTATTGCCTCTTCAGGAAGATAGAGATTGGCACGTTTTAACGATTAGCGCTAAATCCCTACAGAACTTGTTGGAAGTAATAGAAAAATACATGAATTATCTGTTGACACATCCCGAGATCAATTTCGCTGATTTTTGTTATAACTCTAATTTACTTCAAAATCATTATTCTTATCGCTTAGCAATATGTGCGCAAACAGGAACTGAATGTGGCGAATTGCTAAAAAAACATGTACAGAAACAAAATTTAAAATCTTTTCCACAACTCAAGAAAATTGCTTTTTTATACACTGGAGCTGGTTCGCAATATACAGGGATGACCAAACAATTATACTTAAGTAATTCCATATTCCGTCATACTATAGACCAATGTCATGAAATTTTAGAAGAACTATTCAATATTTCACTTATTGATATCTTGTATTTAAAAAATGGAGAATCAATCAACGAAATTCTCCATACTCAAGTCAGTATATTCAGCATCGAAGTGGCTTTGTCTCGTTTATGGGAATCTTGGGGCATTATTCCAGATGCAGTCATGGGTCATAGCCTTGGGGAGTATGCCGCAGCATATAAAGCTAAAATGATTAATCTGAAAGACAGTTTAAAGCTTGTCGGTGAACGCGGTGGGTTAATGCAAAAACTCCCTGAAAATGTAGCGATGGTTGCCGCCTTAACGAATATAACGACTATCAAGAAGGTATTAAAAAATTTACTAGATCATGTAGCTATTGCAGCTGAGAACAGCCCATATAATACCACACTTTCTGGACGCAAAATATTTATCGAAGTCGCTAAAAAGCGTTTGGTTGAAGAAGGAATAGAAGTACAAATGTTGAATATCACAAGAGCCGGACATTCAGCGGAAATGGCCCCAATCCTTCCTGATTTTAGAAGATCATTAAATACCGTGGCTTTCTCACTACCTGAAATCAAGATAGTCTCTAATTTAACAGGCAATTTTATATCTCCTGAAATTCCTATCCAAAATGAATATTGGTGCCGGCAACTTTGCGAAACAGTTAAATTCAGTAAAGGACTAGAAACTTTGCAAGAAAATAATATAGATGCTTTTGTAGAAATTGGATCCAAGCCATTGCTAATCACTTTAGGCAAACAGTCTCTCAGTGAAACACAATTAACCTGGTTGTCTAGTTTACATATGGGCCAACCGGACTGGAAAAGTCTAGGAAATGCTTTATGTGAGCTATACATTAAAGGCATTACGATCGATTGGAAGAAATTTGATTCAGGTTATAAACGTTTAAAATCAAATTTACCAAATTTTATTAACAACTCAGAGGCCAACCATGAATAAAACTCATTTTTTATTTAAAATAGAAGAAATCTGTGAATTACCGGCTAATACGCTTAAAGGCGAAGAGGATTTAGTAGGATCAACTTTGATAGATTCGTTGTCTTTATTAGGCTTAATCGCTATGTTAGATAAGAATTTTGGCCTAAATCTGACCCTTAGTGAAATGCTTTCAATTGGAACTGTTAATAATCTCTACTTTAAAGTCTCTGAAAGAGTGGGAACTAATTAATGAGCCATAATCCTTTAAGCTTAGCTGGAAAAACTATTCTTGTTACCGGGGCTTCCTCAGGTATAGGACGAGAAACTGCGATTTTGCTTAGTAAATTAGGGGCTAAAGCTATTTTAATTGGCCGTGATAGCAAAAGATTGAAACAAACAGAAAGTATGATGCAACATAATGAACATATCACTTTAGAATTAGATTTAACGAATTACGACATGGCCTTTGATACACTCACAAAAGTATGTAATAAAACGAAACCATTGGATGGTTTAGTACACGCAGCGGGAATACAAACTACTGTTCCTCTGCAATTTACCAGTTTGGAAATTATCCAAGCTGCCCTCCAATCTAATTTAATATCTTCTTGCTTATTAATGAAATTTTTTCGCCAAAAAAATATTAGTGCTCAACCTGCCGCCTGTGTACTCATGAGTTCAGTCACCGCACTATTCGGTCAATCCGGTCTAGCATTATACGCAGCAACTAAAGGAGCAATCATTTCATTAACTAAATCATTATCTGTCGAGTTATCTCGACAAAAAATTAGAGTGAACTGCATTATTCCAGGACTGGTAAATACACAGATGACTCAAAATGCTTTAAAGCAAATGTCTTGTAATCAACGAAAAAATTGGGAAGCATCGCACCTATTAGGTATAGGTGAACCGATTGATATTGCTAATATGGCTGCTTTTTTAATTGCTGATGCCAGTAAATGGATCACCGGATCATCTTTTATTGTGGACGGTGGATTTTCCGCGCACAAGGTTATTGAATCATGAAAGCATTTATTCAAGCTATTGAATTTTATTTGCCAGAAACAGTGTTAAAAAATAATGAAATTAGCGCAATTTTTCCTGAATGGCCTGCGGATAAAATAAAAAATAAAACTGGGATTTCGGTCAGATATATTGCGTCTGATGATATTTGCGCTTCGGACTTGGCGTTTAAGGCAGCTGAAAAGCTCTTTGCCACGCAAGTTATCTCTCGAGAAGAAATTGACTTTATTTTACTTTGCACTCAATCTCCCGATTATCTTCTTCCCACCTCCGCTTGTCTTCTTCAGGATAGACTTAATTTACCTAAATTCTGTGGCGCATTAGATTTTAATTTAGGCTGCTCAGGTTATATATATGGGCTAGGGCTAGCTAAAGGCTTAATTGAAACCAATCAAGCCACCAATATTTTATTATTAACTGCCGATACTTATACCAAATACTTAGATCCAACAGATGTCAGTACTCGTACTATCTTTAGTGATGGAGCATCAGCTACCTTAATTAGTAAAAAAAAATCGATCCAAAATGATAATTACATCAGTGAACCACTTTTTGGAACTGATGGTTCAGGAGCAAAAAATTTAATCCTAAAGAAAGGAGGAACGCGCTATTACAAAAGGCAATCCTTTGCAAATGAATTTTTATATATGAATGGATCAGAAATTTTTCTATTTATTATAAATAATATTCCTCAGTTAATTAACAATACCTTAAAAAAAGGAGGATTAAAAATTGAAGAAATTGATTTATTTATTTTCCATCAAGCTAATCAATTTATTTTAGAACACTTAAGAGAAAAAATTAAAATTCCTAAAGATAAATTCTATATTTCAATTGAAAATTTTGGTAATACGGTTTCCTCCAGTATTCCCATTGCCCTCCATTGCGCTCAAGCCGAAAAAAAATTATCATCCCATTTGAAAATCATGCTAGTTGGTTTTGGGGTGGGTTATTCATGGGGTAGCGTTATCGTTCATCCTTTTCTAGGAGAATAATATGAACAGTGATGTTGTTGAATTAAATTCAATTGCTGTTAACACACATTCTGAGACACTTTCTCTTCGTGCATTTATCGTGATTTTTATTGGCTCACTATATTTTTTTCTTGATTCTATGTTTGCGGTATTCCCTGCAGCGTTAATTAACCAACTTAGTCTTAAATATCACATTGCTGCCACAGGTATTGGGTTATTTGCTGCCATTTATTTTTATTTTTATGCTCCCCTGCAGTTACCTTGTGGCTATATATTAGATCGTTTTGGCCCACGCAAGATAATAATAATAGGTTCATTTATTTGCACAGGAGCTTTATTACTGTTTGCTTTTACTAATTCTTTTGTCGTTAGTTGCATCGCCAGAGGGCTACTTGCTGTCGGAGCTGCCGCTGGATACTTGGCCCCTATGCTATTAATTGTTCGCTGGTTTCCTCATCGTCTCTATGTGATTTTAACAGGAGGAGTAGTTTTTATTGAATGTATCGGTGCAGTTTTTGGTAGCTCTTTCATATCTTATTTAACTAATTTTCTTCGCCTAGAAACCATTATCCTATTGATGTCAGCGCTGGGTGTTATTTTATTAATACTCACTTATCTATTTGTAGAGGACTATCCCTCCAATATTTCTATTAAAAAAACACAGCTCACTATTCGTTTTGAGGCATTTAAAACGATTTTTTTATCTACACAAAATTGGGTAATTGCTATTACAGGTGCATTATTTTGGGCGCCTGTCTCAATTTTTGCTGCCTTATGGGGTATCCCATTTCTGCGCGTGGTGTACCATCTTTCTAAAATTTCAGCAGCTGATTTCTTAATTATGGTATGGTTAGGCATTGGAATAGTGAGCCCACTGTGGGGTTGGATATCAATTTATCTTAAGAAACGCCTGCTTCCTCTTCGTATTGGTGCTAGCATCGGTCTCATCAGCTCCATAGTAATCCTTTGGGGCGCTAATCGGTGGGTAGGTATTTTATTGATAGCCTTATTTTTAATGGGAGGAGCCAGTGCTTGTCAAGTGCTCACCTTTGGTATCATGCATGATCGGCATCTAAGTCGCGATTCTGCCACAGCTTTTGGATTCAACAACACGATTATTTGCTTTGGTAATGCCTTTTTTGATTTTATAGCCAGTTATTTATTGGATAAATTCTGGGATGGAAGATATTTTGGCGTTACCAAGCTATATTCTACCTTTTGCTATCATCATGCTTTATTGATACTGCCAATGTGCTATTTACTCATTTTAATATTAAGTTTTTTTGTAAAGGAAACTTATTTAAATTTTTAAAAAATGAAAAAGTATTGTGATTAAATTACAAGGAGAAAAATCATGCGTTCAAGTTTAAAAGCGATCCTACCGATCAGATTCCCATTTTCTTTAAATTAATTCCATATGATTCTCAAAAACGCAAACAATCAATCTTGGAAAAATTCAGCTCATTTTGGTTTCACCTTTTCTGTTAAAATTATAGAAAAGCATTCTACCTAGCCTAAGCACAAGACTGTAAAAAATATGTGTATTTAATCCCGGATGGAGGCTGCTTTTATCCGCATACCCCCATCCATATGAATAGCTGCGCCTGTGATATATGATGCTGTATCTGAGCATAAAAAAAGTACTACGTTAGCAACATCTTCCGGCATACCCATTCTTCCAATCGGTGGAATGATTTGCTCCACCTGCATTTGATTTTTCTCAAGAAAATCTTCAACCATTTTTCCAGCAATACCAATGGGACAAACAACATTTACTCTCACTCCATGACATGCTGCCTCGCTTGCTGCAGCTTCGCTTAAGCTAAGAATCGCGATTTTACTGGCGTTATAAAGACTATGCTTAGGAACTGGTAAAAAAGGTGCTACCGACGAAGAGTTTATAATCACTCCACCTTTATTTTTAATCATATAAACTAGTTCGTATTTCATACAGAAAAAAGTTCCTTTGGTATTGGTGTCCATCACTCTATAATAAGACTCCTCCGTTTCGTTAATTATAGAATCGTTTGTTACTACGCCTGCATTATTAAATGCATAATCCAAGCGACCAAATCGACTGAGCGTCTTATTAATCATCGCAATTATATCATCTTCTTTTCTTACATCTGTTTGTAAAAAGATAGCGTCTCCTCCAAATTTTCGGATAGCTTCTACTACTGCCATCCCTTCCTCTTTTCGTCGACCGGCTATGACCACATGAGAGCCAGCTTTAGCAAAAGCAATTGCAGTGGCTTCACCGATACCAGAAGTTGCTCCAGTAATCAACGCTACCTTATTGACAAATTCTTGCATTTTTTTCTCCTATTGTTTTTTACCGCTAATCATAAACGTTCTTACGTAACCAATAATACTCTTAGTACAATTTTCGTACCCTTTTAAATCTTTCACTAAACCTTCAAATTCTTCAGGTGTAACAGAGTTATTTTCAAGAATGCTGTATTTTGTACAAGCAATTCCGAGCCGGCAAATACTTTTTTCTTTCTTAGTCTTTAAAAGCGGTTGATAAATTTCCGCATCCAATGAATCAAATCCTGCTTGCATAAACATACTATAAAGCGAGCCCGCTAAATCTAAATCTAAATTTAACGCTTGGAAATTATTTTTCATCATTTTAGTCCATCTTTCCCCAATATCAGACTTTGGACAGGTAAAAATACCATTGCTGATGACACTAATATCTTCACACACTAAGCTTCCTCCAGATTTTAAGAGTTGATAAATAAGTCGCAACCAATTCAAGGGTTGATTTATAAACATTAATGTCCAACGAATATAAATAAAGTCGAAACTATCTAAGAACCTTGGAAATAAATCTTCTAAAGAAGCCTGCGTAAAAGATAAATTAGTTAAATTTAATCCTTTGCTACGATTTATAGAAAATTTAATTTGACGACAGTCCTGATCAATAGCCAAAACTCGACCTTTACAACCTACTTTTTTAGCTAACCAAATGGCTGTACTACCATATCCGCAACCAATTTCAAGTACTGACATAGCCTTATCGATCCCAAATTTTTCTATGAAAGCAAAACTAGAAGGATTATATATACTATTTAAAATTGACATTCTTATAAAATCAGTTTTCCCACTGACCACGGGATAACTCATATCTTTTCCTCATTTAATTATTAAATATATAGTTTAAAACATGTTCTTAATTTATCCAACCGTGTTTTCAACGGTAGATTAATATAAAATTATTTAAGACAATCAAGATTAAAGATGAAGCAAACCTTTCACCAATGAAGATGCGAAATTTGCTGCATTAAACTGCAAATTATAGTAAAAAGTCTTTATGGGAAAGAGAAAAATTAATTAACCAACATCGTAAGGAACGAGATGAGTGTGCACGCATTCGTATAAAAGCAGCACTTGCCTATGAGGATGGCTATAGTTATTCAGAAATTTTCGTATTCTATTTCTGGGTGATGAAACAACACCCTAGAGTTTTTAATAGAGTTAGTAGAAATAAAACTATTTTAAGCGCACGAGTTACTGATAACTTTCAAATATTGCATGCACTGTTGTTCGCAGTTTGAAGTGTAATGAGTATATATTAGGAAGAGGTATTATGAACCAGCATTACTATAATTCATTAATTAAACAATTTCATACGTTAGTGAAGGAGGTCTGCACACATTGGCAAGTTCCCAATCTAACGTATGCCTTGATTTCTCAAAATGAAATAATAGGACTAAATTCATACACTTTAGATCAATTTTATCCCTATGATGTGAATAACAAAATTTTTAGGATTGGCTCTAATAGTAAAGCAATGGCATGTGCTATCTTAGCCGACTTAGAATATCAAAAAAAACTTTCTCTAGAGGATTCTGTAATTAACTATCTCCCTAAATTTAAAATGGGAACAAAAGAATTGACTAATGAAACTAAGGTAGTTGATTTAGTCACCCATGCCACAGGAGTCAGTAAATATGCCGCATCAATGATGTGTTACCTGGATTATTCTCATCAGGACATCATTAACTGCTATCAACATTTTAAGCCAGTTAAACCATACCGCTCATCATTTCAATACAATAATGGCTTATATGTAGTTGCTGCTGAACTTATTAAACAAGTTACAGGCATAAGGAATGAAGATTATTTCAAAGAAAAGTTATTTCAGCCTTTAGGAATGAATAATACCTATACTTCTCTTAATACACTTTACAAACCTGCCTTAGCAGTACCGCATGTTGATCACGATGGAAAGAGTATTGCCATTCCACAGTGCCCATTTGGAGATGCAATTAGCATAGGTGGTAATGTTAATAGTACTGCAGCTGATCTAGCTCAATGGCTATTATTTAATTTAAAAATCACTACAACTGATGATCCCGCTTTAAAACAGTATAAAAAAATCTTTAAGTCACAAATTAAAATATCAACACCAAAATCAACTAATTTATTTAACAGTCTAATTTGCGCAGATGCATATACACTGGGTTGGTACCGCGCATGTTTTAATAAATATACTTTTTTTGAGCACATGGGAGGATTTTCTGGTTACATGAGCAACATTTCTTTTTCTCCTCAACTAAAATCAGGGATCATTTTACTCAGCAATAAAAGTGATATCTGGTATCCTTTAGAAATGCTTAAAATGAATTACTATGAATTATTGATAAACAACTATTATACAAATATGCTGGAAGCTATCAAACAACAATGCATAAAATTTAGGCTTTCTTTAAATCAAGACTTAAGTGTTTACAAAAAGGAAGCGATCCCTTCTTATTTAAAAATAAAAAATGGTAGCTATTTTAATCCAATATATGGAAAAATAGTCATTCACGTAGATGAAAATCTATCTTATATTATTTTAGGTCCTAAAGCTGTAATCATCAAAATTGAATATATTGGAAATAATATTTTCAAATTAATTGATGAACACTTCAATTTTGGCACGATGTTTAAGTTAATTTTACTAGAAATTAAAGATACCCGAAAAAAATTGACGTTAACGATAAATATGGATGATCAACACGGTCATCTAGCATGGATAGATACACAGGATTTTGTTATTAATGAGTAAGAGAATTTTTTCTAACTATATTTTTGAAGAAATTTCTATTGGTGATAAATCCTCTTTAAAAAAAAGGATATCACAGGAAAAAATCAACCAATTTGCAACTCTCTCAGGTGACTTTAATCCACTACATTTGAGTGTAGAATATGCAAAAAGACGTGGTTTTTACAATACTATTGCCCAAGGCGAATGGAGCAATCTATTAATCTCAGCAATCCTTGGAACCCAACTTCCTGGGCCTGGCACCATCTACTTAAAACAACAATTAATTTTCAAAAAAATTATTTTTTGTGAAGACGTAATCCAAGCAACCATAACTGTTAAAAGTAAAAATGAAAACCAAAAAACACTTATTTTTGACTGCCAATGCACTAACCAGAAAGGAGATATAGTTTCCATAGGAGAGGCGGAAGTAGTCCCGCCATTAATAAAAATTCCCATAGATGAATGCCTTATAGATCCGGCAAAATCCCGTATACGAACTCACCCGTAATTATAACTACAAGTGTTTTTGGCTTCATACAAATCATGTGTTTCAACCAATGCCTTGGTCCCTAAGAGTTTGCCAGTTTCGAGGCCATTATTGATTTTATTGGTGGGCGATAGTGGGATCGAACCACTGACCCCTGCCGTGTGAAGGCAATTGTGACATAACTACCAGTAAACCACAATGAACCACGATAAACAAATATCTGCCTTAAATCAGATGATTGTACAATACTAGTTTGTTGCTGATTGTATATGGTGTACTATTCTCGTGCATTACATTTGCACTTCATTTACACTTCAGTTTAATAAGAAACTTAACTTAAAACCTAACATCAACCCTACGTTAATACAACAACTAACTCTAAAAATAAACTCTATGATGTTCAAGATACCAAATTGATTGGATTTTAATAATGGTCCTTCGATGAACAATGGAACGCCGAGAAAAAAGCGGTAAAATCCATTTTTTGATGCCGGAAAACATTTATGAAAGATTCTATGCGCATTACATTAGTTATTTTGGGTCAATTTATTTCACAGTTGGGAAGCTCTCTGACTGGGTTTGCTTTTGGTATTATCTTGTTTCAAATGAATAATAAAGTAACGGATTTATCCATGCTTTATTTTTTCCAAGTTCTACCCGTATTGTTGATTCTATTACCCGCCGGCCTAATCGTAGATAAGTATTCAAAAAAAAAATTTATAATCCTGAGTGAAGCTATTTCCGTACTCACATTAAGTTATCTAATTTTTAAAGTTTCAAATCACAATCTAACGAAAACAGATTTGTACGCCTATGTTGCAATTTGTTCCACATTTGGAACTTTACAGGGTTTAGCAACCATAACTTTGGTAGGAATTAATGTTTCTGCCAACAAACGAATGAAATTTAATACCTTATTAAATTTGAGACAAGTTGTGCCACGATTAATCGCCCCGCTTTTTGCGGGTTTTTGGCTAATGCACGGCAGCACTTCTGTGCTTTTCATGCTAGATATAGCTTCTTCTTTGTTTTCAATTGTTATGACGCTATATATTAAAGATCAATTTGTTCCATCTGTTATACAGCCGTGGTCAAAGTTTTTAGCAGAATATATAGAATGCATTAGAGAATTATTGGATAAGCCACAACTGCTGTGGTCTCTATCTTGTCTTATGCTATCGCTTTGTGCGATAAACCTAATTGGAGTATATATATTACCCATTTCGCTTCTGGAAACGTCTCCTGAGATTGCAGGCAAAGTCATTGCTATGGGAGGGATAGGGGCTGTTTTAGCTGGGGTATTAGTTGCTTTTTTTCCTCCCAAAAAATTAAGCTTTGAAAAATTTATTCCATTAAGTGTAGCTTTTCAGGGAATTATCCTTCTTCTTGGGTCATTTAGTTTTCACATTGTCATCATGGGCCTAGTACTATTTATATATTTTTTTATAAGTCCTTGGCAACGAGGGTGTAGTTACGCCTTGTGGGAAAATTCTTTAGAGAATGAACGTTATGGTAAACTATTAGCGATAAAAGGGATAATGCTGCAAGCAACCAGTGCTCTTGTTTTTTTAGTTGCTGGACCATTAGTTGATAAAATAGTCTTTCCCCTCTTGCAGCAAGAGTCTCATGACACGCAATCTTTATTTACACTTGTTTATGGAACTAGTAATACGGGGGCAATGATCTTTATATTAACAACTATCGGTTTAATTGAGTTGATCTTCGGACTCTATGTATACCTGCGAAAATATTTAACCAATATTATTTATGTATCAAATTAAATAAATTGAAGCATATGATGGAAATTGTTTTTAGCGGAAGCGGTTCATCTTCCCTCAAACTTTGGCAAAATTAAATGACTTATCAAAAAGTAGATATTAATGGGATCACCTGCAAGCTTGAATTAGGCAAATGGACTATTGATTCTTTAGAAAATGACTTGATCATAGCCCAATGGAAATTCAAACTTCCATTTGAAAGAATAAAATTTCTTGCCGAACAACTGATAAGCACACCTTTTTATTTTGAATCTGAACTGCCTATTCTCCCCAAACAATGGTTACGAGTTAGATTTGAATCGTTTGATTGCGTCACTTTTTTGTACACAGTCATTGCATTATCAAGCTCAATCTCATTTTCTGACTTTTGTCAAAAATTATGTAAAGTTAGATACAAATTTTCTGAAGATTTTTTTCTCGATAATGACCCGAAATCTGGCAACATATTTGATTTTGTTGAAGAATCAATTTTATACAATTGTATAAAAAGAAATTATCTGGATGATATAACACAACATCTAATTAGCCAAAATAAATTAATAGAGATAAAAGTAAAAATTAAACCGGTTACTCGGCCTGCTGCTCATGACTCAAAAACTTTAATTATCACTCCAAAATATCTTCAGGCTTATGAAGCACGGTGGGACTTTATTCCTACTAGTTCATTAAGTGAAATAGATATAAAATATTTAAATTCAGGAGATATTATTCTATTATCCAAAGGCGAGAAAGACTCTCAAGGCCAACCAGCCATTTCATTAATTTCTCATTTAGCAATTGTAATAAAAGAAAATAATGAACTCTTTTTTATCCATTCAAGTAAAAATTACATCGTTGATTTAAATATACAAAAAAACGATCCTATCCACCAACAAATAGGCGTTAATTACGGCTTAAAATTCGCAGGAGATCATTACACGCAAAAAGTGGGAAATAAAACATACTATGGCTACTTAAAGGAACAGAAACAGTCATTGATAACTTATGCGGAAAATAACTTTAAAGGAGCATGCTTTCTTAGAGCTAAATAAACCCTCGAAATTTATCAATAAACTCTAATGTACTTAAATCTCCCCCTAAATCTTGAGTATACTGATTATTTCTCAAGATGGTTAAGGTGGTTTCTTTGACCAAGCTAGCAATTTTAGGAAAGCTCAGCCAATCCAACATCATAGATAAAGCAAGAATAGCACCCACAGGATTTGCTATACCTTTATTTGCAATATCGAGGGCTGAACCATGAATTGGTTCAAATAACCCTTTATTCTTGCTTAGGTTTGCAGAAGGGCAAAGACCAATACTCCCTACCATCCCTGCCAATACATCAGATAATATATCTCCATACATATTCATAGTAAGGATAAGCTCAAACTGTTCGGGTGATTTTATCAGCTTATAAGCTGCAGCATCTACGTATTCATGGTTGACCTCAAGTTGAAAATTGTGGTCATCCATTAATTGATGCAAAGCCGCTTCTGCTGTCTCTTTAAAGAATCCATCAACTAATGGCAAAACATTGGCTTTTGTAACAATCGTAATTTTTTTATACCCTTGATTCTTGGCGTAATGAAAGGCATCACTGGAAATAGCTTGTGTTGCCTTCAAAGTTACAAGCTTTTCCCCAACCGCCTCATCTTCTTTTCTAAAATACTGTTTCTGATAATATAAATCTTCTGTATTTTGTCTAAAAATAGTAATATTAAATCTTGCTTTACTTAAATTATCTATGCTGACTGCGGGTCGAATGTTTGTTGCCAAATCATAAGTCTTTCTTAAAAATCCAATGACTGAATTAAATCCTTTAGGTTTAATAAGCGGAGTAGTAAAAGCGCCAACAAAAAAAGCCTTGGCTTCGTCTAAAATCTTGCGTTCCTCGATAGAAAAAAGAAATCCACATTTTAAATACTTGTCCACTCCTGTTTGAATATGCACGAGTTCCACATAATTTTCTAATTTGGGGATAAGACTAATTGCAGCATCTACCACTTCAGGTCCAATGCCATCGCCTTTTAAAACAGCAACAAGGGGTTTACTGGTCATGTTATCTTATCGGTTAGAAATGATAAACTCTGTTAATTTTTGGCTCTTTGTTAAGATGTGCATTAAGGTTAGCCATAAAGATCTCCATACTATCTTTCCAATAATTATTACTTAATGCTGCAATATGCGGAGTAATAAATATCTTGGGTGAAACAGGATATCTACTTTCAGGAACGGGGGGTTCAATATCTAAAACATCGATTAATACACCTTTGATTTTTTTCTCATTTATAGCGTTAATCAAACTTTCCCGATTGATAATACTCTCTCGTGCAATATTTATAATAAAGGTATTTTTTGAAATTAATTTGAACTTATTTTCATTAAGTAGATCACTTGAGTCCGCATTGAGAGGTAGAGTCAAAACTAAAAAATCTAAGTCTACTAAAAATGTGTCTATCTCAGATGCACTAAAATACGCGCTGAAATAATCATCGTTTACTGGCTTCGATTTGGAACAGACAATAACTCGAACACCCAAAGAATTTAGCAAGCATGATAACTTCGAACCAATGGCGCCGTAACCTAAAATTCCCACACAAGTTTCATTGAGACTTTTTATATTAGAGTCATTATCCACATAGGACTCTCTATTCCAGATCCCAGCAGTTGAATCTATTATCGCTTCGAAAATTCTGCGGTTCACTCCAAGAATGATACCTAAAACAAATTCAGCCACCGCGGAAGCTGCGACTCCCTTCATGACCGTTAATTCATGTTGATATTGCGAAAAAAAATTGGGAGGAATTCTTTTATCTAGCCCCGAGCTTGCTAACTGTATCCAGGAAAGCTTGGATGCTTTATCTAGTTGATTTTCATTAATTTCCCAACAAAATAAAACATCCGCCAGATATAACTTTTGATCTAGCTCTTGATTATTTGAAACAAAAATAAAGTTAATACTAGGAAATTGAGCGCTAAGAATTTCTTTATATTTTTGCGGTACTCGCCAAAAGTGATATCGATGGTAGAGTGCAATTAAACAAATCATACAGATAGATAGTCCACGTGATTCTTAGTTCTCAGCAGTTTCCATTAAACCATTGGTTAGCTCCTCATATAGATAAACCCTGCTAACATTACCAATGTCATTCACTTGTACAACTGTATTTTTGAGGTAATGCTTATACTGTTCTATATTACACTTCCTAGAGTCTAAAAAAATAATTCTACCGCCACGATTATGGTCAGGCGACTTCATATGATTTATCCTAATATATCCTCTTTGTTTACTTGCGACATAACCTCCTGAGTAGCTGGGATCATCAGCACAACACAGTTCTGCGATAATTCCAGGAAAGTTACAAACTTTAGTTGCTAATACAAGCGCATCTCGTGTTCTTGAATTGTAAGCGCCTATTTTATTGAGTTCTTCGCTTAATTTTTTTTCTGAAGCTTCGGTCATATCAAAATTTGTAGCACGAACACCTCCAAATGGATCATCTTCTACTCGCCGTGAAGTATAGATATCGAATAACATGGCACCGCGCATATTGTAACCTCCTGGAGCTCCACCAACAGCAAGCCAATTCATAGATTTTTTAATCACCTCTTGATTAATGTTTAATTCTTCCAAAATTATTTTAGCTATATGTAGCCCCTCTTGTTTATTTGTAACTTTTACTGTTACGATTGGCAAGCTTTTAATTACATTTATTTCAGTATCAATTTTATTTATAGAGAAATTAACAGCATCTACTGGCCCTAAAGAATGATTTAAAGCTCTATCAAGCATCAGCTTAAGACATGGATAAATTCCACCTGTTGAGGGTATTAAACGTTCAGCTCCAGATACATGTTGAGGCTTTTCATCTTCTTTAGTTTTTCTGGACGCTCTCATTTTAACGGAATACATATATGCACCCAGTAAATAAATATATAATTATTTTAGTATTTACAAAACTTTAACGGCCAGATATTATCATAAAAACTAAATAGATTAATAGTGAAAACTACAACTACCTGTTCTAATTGTTAACATTATAAATATACGGATATCAAAGTCATGAAAATACTTGGCTTAAGTGGTATGGCTCATGATGCTGCAGCAGCTGTTATTGTTGATGGCGAAGTGGTCTCTGCCGTTGAGGAAGAAAGAGTAACCCGAATCAAAAATACTTGGACTTTCCCGAAAAATTCTGTGAAGGAAGCATTGCGAATAGCTAATATCAATGCAAACCAATTGGATATTATCTGTTTTTATTGGAATGACCAATCTGCCTTATGGCCAGCCATCCTGTACGAACTAAAAAATTCACTCAATAAACGGATACCCACTTTGCGACGAATTGCCTCACGTCTACGTGCGGCTTTTTTTCAAAACCAAATAAAGAAAATGATTATAGCAGAAATTTGCGATCATCAAAAAAATTGCTCCATTCCTACCATTTTTTTTGTTGACCACCATTCATCTCATATAGCTCATTCTTTCTATTCTTCCAACTTTGAAAGCTGCGCAGGCCTGGTAATAGATGGCAGAGGAGAATATGCAGCAATCACTGGTTTTGATTGCTCTCAGCAGAACTTAAGAAAACTTTACCAAATTAATATGCCTCATTCCTTAGGATATATATATGGTGCAGTAACACAACATTTGGGCTTTCGTCCCATTTCTGACGAATACCGTATAATGGGGTTAGCACCTTATGGAAAACCTGATGAGAAATTACAAGTTTTTTTTGATAGCCTCATTCAAAGTAAACATCCCTTTCATATTGGCGTTAATCTTCAATATTGTAATTATCAATACAATGAAAAGTTAGATGCACCCTGGTTTAACAATGAAGTGATAAATTCTTTAGGGTCTTCCCGAATATCTGACGAAGAAATTACAGATCACCATGCCAATATAGCATTTGCTTTACAAAAAAAGTTAGAACACTCTATTTTAACCCTTGTTTCTGGAATTAAAAATATCACGAAAAATGAGAACTTAGTACTTGGTGGCGGAGTAGCTATGAACTCTGTTTGTAATAATATAGTTTTTGAGCAGTCAAATTTTAAAAATATATTTGTTCCTCCTGCTCCATCTGATCAAGGCTGCGCCATTGGTTCAGCTCTGTATATTTATTATAAATATAACCACGCAACAACTCGCCCAAACATTCAATCACCTTATCTTGGACCTAGTTATTCTAATGAGCAGATTAAAGATACTTTGGATAACTATAAATTGTTATATAGTGAATACCCTAGCTTAGATTTGATTGCAGAAAAAATAGCCGAAGGAAAGATATGTGGTTTTTTCCAAGGACAAATGGAGTTTGGACCTCGTGCACTTGGCAATAGAAGCATACTTGCTGACCCAAGGATAAAAAGCATGCGAGATAAGATTAATCAGGCTGTCAAATTTAGGGAAGAATTTAGACCTTTTGCCGCTACCATTCTCTACGATAAAATGAATGATTTTACTACAAAACCTGTTGATAGCCCGTACATGAGTTTTGTTTCAAAAGTCAAACTTGATAAACAGGCACTGATTCCAGCCGTGGTACATATCGACGGAACTTGTCGTTTCCAAACCTTAAAGCCATCAGAAAACCCTCTCTATTATCAATTAATTGAATCTTTCTTCAAATTAACAGGTATTCCTTTGATATTAAACACATCTTTTAATGTCAAGGGCGAACCTATTGTTATGTCTCCCTCTGATGCTATTCGTTGTTTTTTTAGCACTGGATTGGATTGTTTAGTTATTGGAAAATTTCTTGTAGAAAAAACTGCGATATGAATATTTATCAAAAAATTATTTATAACAAACATGGAAAATGCCTAAAGCCTGGCAAAAATATAATACTCAATCTTGATTGGCTTATGCTGCATGACGGTTCCATTATGATGGTAGAACGCTACTATCAAGAACATGGCTTTAATCACGTATTTGATCCGGAAAAAATTATCATTGTTTTCGATCATATCTATCCTGCAAACAATGCAATTACAGCAAGCTTACACGAAAAAGCAAGAAACTTTACACGAAAATATGGTATTAAAACTTTATTTGATGGTGGACAAGGAATAAGCCATCAGCTTTTATTAGAAAATCCAGAAATAACAGGTGGCTCAATCCTCTTAGGTGGCGACTCACATACTCCAACCATAGGGGCATACTCCGTACTGGGGCTGGGTTCTGGTGCAACAGATATGACATATGCAATGTTAACCGGAACTACTTGGTTCACTATGGGGCAAACGCTTAAAATTAAGTTATGGGGTGTACCTTCAGATCAAATTACAGCTAAAGATATTGTTCTGTATATTGCAAAAAATATTTCTCCGCAACGTTTGAATGAGAAGTTTATAGTATATGAAGCCGAGCATTCTCTTACATATGATTGGAGAGCAGTTTTATGTAATATGAGTCCAGAGTTAGGAGCAGTAACTGCTATTTTTGAACCAAGTGATTATTATTCTGAAGATCCTTTACGTTATAAACATACCCAAGATTTAATTAGCGATTGCGACAACGATTTTGATGATATAATTGATATCAACATAGATAAGATAACTCCTTTGATTGCGTACCCCCACCAAGTTGATATTGTTTATCCTGTTCAAAAAAAATCTGGCATTAAAGTGGATGTAGTCTTTATAGGCACTTGCACCGGAGGAAGATTAGAGGACCTAATCAGTGCAGCGAAGGTATTTTCAGAAATGCAAAGACCCTTGAGAACAAGACTATTAATTAACCCAGCTTCTATTGCCACCTACAAAAAAGCAATTGAGCTGGGTCTTATCACTCAATTTTTAGAATTGGGAGCAACTATTCTCCCACCTTCGTGTGGCCCCTGTCTTGGACAAAATATGGGAGTACTTGGAGACAATGAAACCTGTGTTTCTACAGGCAATCGCAACTATAAAGGAAGGATGGGCAATAAAAATGCTTCAATTTATCTTTGCTCTCCTGCATCTGCTGCAAGAATTGCAGTTGAGGGAAATATTTAATGATTCTGCAAGGAAAAATTTTAAAACTTGGCAACAATATTAATACAGACGATATAATCGCAGGTCAGTATCTGCGTACCAACGATTTTTCATTGTGGCAATCTCATGTATTCGAAACTCTCGATTCGCAAATCGCATCTATTATTTTAGAAAGACAATTTATATTTGCAGGTGAAAACTTCGGCTGTGGTTCATCCAGAGAACAAGCTGTCATTGCATTAAAATGTTGCGGGATTAAAGCCGTAATTGCCAAATCATTTGGCAGAATATTTTTTCGTAATTGCATTAATAACGGCATTATTGCAGCTACGTTCTCCCAAAATTATTGGGACAAATTTTCTGATGGTAGTGAAATAATAGTGAACACAGAAGAATCAATCTTAATTAATGCTAATCAAGAAAAGTTTATGTTAGACCAAATTAATCCCGTTGCTACTAAAATTTATGAAGCTACCGGCTTATTGGAATATTATAAAATTTATGGTGGATTAGTACTACATGATGAATGAATTATTTACCCATATGGAAATTGCTTGTACTTTCCTAAAAGATAAAGTCGTCCAAACACCTGTTCGGAGATTAAAGTGGCTTGAAGAATTTACTGGAGTTCCAGTATGGGTGAAGCTTGAAAACCAGCAACATACCGGTTCGTTTAAGTATCGTGGTGCTTTATATAGCCTTCATAGTCATCCGAAAGAAATCCCGGTGCTTGCTGCGTCAGCGGGAAATCACGGTTTAGCTGTAGCCCAGGTCTGCCAGCAGTTAGGACTTAAGGCAAATATATATTTACCTTCTAATGCAAGTCGGCTTAAAAGACAACGAATCTTAGAAACAGGAGCTGGCTTAATTGAATATGGATCATCTTTAGATGAAGCAATCTTATATGCAAAGGATGTAGCCAATAAAAATGGTTGGCGCTTTATTTCACCTTATAATGAATTTGGTGTCATAGCAGCTAATTCAAGTATTTCACAAGAGTTTTTCAACCAAGTCTCTGATCTTCAATATTTGATTATTCCTGTTGGTGGTGGCGGATTAATCTCAGGCATGGCAATTGCCGGCAAACAAATAAACCATTCGGTAAAGATTTTTGGCTGTGAACCAAAGAACTATGCTTCCGTAATAGCATCATTAGCTGCTAAACAAGCGGTAAAAGTACCTAACATGCCAACATTTGCAGATGGCCTTGCTGTCAACTTAGAGCCCAACGCTCACACACTAAATTTTATTGCAGAATATGTAGACGACATGGTAATGCTCGATGAAGAGGCACTTGCATTTAGTGTTTTTGCGCTCCTTAACAAAGAAAGCTTATTAATAGAACCCTCTGGCTGTGCAGGGATAGCTGCATTAATTGAACTTAGCCATAAAATAAAATTTACAGGCAGCATAGGAATTGTTTTGTGTGGAGGTAATATTCAAAAAAATATTTTAAATCGCATTCTTCAATTCAATTTTTCAAATTCTCATTATAAATACTTGCTGGATCTCAAAGGCCAGTCTGTTTTACATACCCCCATTAGTAAGTCCTACTCTGGGCAAAATGAGATCAGTAAACCTCTTACTGTAAATAATAAATGCGACAATATTGAATATCAAATCAGCGAAATAAGAAAAGAAGCACAATCCATTAAGGAGGAAATAGATGCCCACCTTCACTTTTGTGATTCTGAAAACTTACCCTATGATAGCCAGCTTACAGCGATATTAAAAAATTATTTAGAACAAATTGACCAACAGATTGATCAACTTTACCCATTGCCCCAAAGTTATGATTTCAAAGAATTAAACCTGATAGAAAATAAAATAAGATGGTTATTACAGGCTTTGTCTCACGTGAGCTCTGCCATTGATTGGAGAGCTGCAGCCTATGATCAGTCACACATAACGCAGTTTTTTAGTCTAAGTTCACAAGAAAATCCTGGAGTTAATTACGATCGATATAATTGCCCACAGCTTAAGCGAATTGAAGAGCAGTTAAGCTTGATATTCAATATACCAAGAGACCTGTGTGGGATAACAATAACATCATCAGGTATGGCGGCATTTTCATTGATTGAGTCGTTTATATTACGCTATTGTGTTACTTCCAACTCAACTTTTCTAATGACACCTTATATCTATTTTGAAGCTAAAGAGCAGTTAGAAAGCCTAAAATTGATAAAATTGAAGCAGGCAAAAGGGTTTAGTGCACAAGACTTGCTAGTAGCTTTGCAAGAAGACTCATCCATTGATGTGATTTTTGCTGACCCATTATCAAATATCGTTGAACAGCCCGTAACAGATATGAAATATCTCATTTCAGAACTTGCCAAATTAAATAGACAAAAACCGATTAGATTAGTTATCGATGGCACCATGGTATCGGGAGCGCTCTTGCCCGAAATTTTAACTACTTCAGATAAAATTGAGATCATATATTATGAAAGCTGTTCAAAATATTTACAAATGGGTCTAGAGTCATGCTTAGCAGGAATAGTCATATATCCGATAAAGTATCAAGCGAACTTTGAAAGACTAAGACGAAATATGGGAAGTATTTTATACAAAAATCAAGCTATCTCATATCCTTACTTTACACGAGAACAATTTTTTAACCGCATACATAGAATTTGCAAGAACGCTTCATCTTTAGCCCTTTTGTTAAACCAAGATCCTGAAGTACTAAAAATAATTGATATTTTTTATCCCACTCTTACTTCGCATCCAAACTATCACATAGCTATTAATTTACCTTACGCTGGAGGATGTGTGACTTTTCAGTTTAAAGAACGTGGAAAAAATAATAATAATTTTCTCGAAGCATTTATAACCAAATTATTACATTTTGCCAAAAATCAACAAATTCCACTTATAAAAGGGCTAAGCTTTGGTTATACCTTTCCTAGAATTTCAGCTGCTTCCAGCATTGCTGAAAGCGAATATCCATTTTTACGATTATACGTTGGAGACCTTGATGAAAACCTAAACGTGAAGTTAGCGGATATTTTTGCAGAAGCTCTTTTAAACCTGTAGAGAGATTTATGACATTACCCCTATTATGTTACCCATATGAAAATAAGGAAAAATCGATATCTCGATTAAGTGAAAAATTAAAAGAATATCCAGATTTCTGCCACAAGAAGAATTATATTTCCTCTATAGAATCTAAATCTGCCGCACTCCAAGCTCTAGATGTGAGGCTAAATATACTAAAAAGTGTCTATCAAAATGATTATCACACCGACTGTTTTGATTACCAACGTTTAGCACAAAGAATTCATGAAGATGATGAGCACATATGGTTCTGGGGTGATCAAATTGAAATTACTAAACTCAGAAATTATTTTAAAGAAAAAAATGCATTCATTCTTCCACTACTAGGCACAGTAACAGCCATTTCTGCCTTTGATGAATTTAGTTTGGGAACAGCTGAATTATGTAGAGCCGGAAGTTCTGCTAGAAACTTCAAAGGTTCACCTGCCATTATTTATCGAGTATTACAATTCTTAACCAAAGCTGAAACCTACCTATATGATAGGTATCATACTTTTATTTTGGTGCCAAGAACTCGTTTTTCCACAGAGAATGTTCGGGGAGGAGAAGCAGTCAAAAAAATCCATACCGAGTTCATTCGCTCTAGATTTTGGGGGTATGCACCTTGGTATGTTATGCAGGGTGGTATGCTTGAGTTTCTTGAATTTAGAGAAATAAATAGGGATACCAATGATGTAGTAAAAGCCATTATGCAGGAAATCCCTTGGTATATTGCTAATCTAGCTGAAGCTGATTATGTGAAAACACTATGTCTACTTAATTTTCAATACGCACCTACAATTATCACTTCTGCAAAACCACCTAAGATAAATTTTCATAAAGTTTCAGCCAGTATGCAAGCATCTACAGATACTAAGCTCAGAGCTTTTAATCATGAAACATTAATTTGTCATTCTGACAATAATCAAGACCTACCTAAAAGCTCTATTTCATCGTTTGATACATTATTTTCTTTATTATTAGAAAATGATAGCGCCTGTAAAGTTGTAAGATTAAATTTATTGGACCATTCGCATTTAAGCATACAAGAATTCCTTTATGAACACGGCTTTAGATTACTCAATATTAGCCCCCCTAAATTATCTTGGGTGATACATAACGGTCAGAAAAAAATAATTGAACAACCACCTTATGGTTTTTGGAGTATGCCCAGCAAAAACTTTCCTTTGGCACCACCTTATTATATAAATAATAAAACCATTGATAACCTTGAATTGAACATACTTAATTATATTAAAAATATTATTGAGCATTATGTATGAACCATTTCAAAACTTTAGGGATAGTAGGTGGTATGGGATCTTATGCAACCTCTCAATTTTTTGAATATATATTAAATTTCACCGAGGCCCAAAAAGAAACTGACCACTTTAGAATTTTAATTGATAACTTTCCACAAATTCCGAATAGAATTCAAGCATTTAACAAGCAAGGTCCATCACCAGCTGATCATATCAGTACTAGCATCAATAATTTGGCTAAGATTGGCGCAGATTTTGTTTCAATACCTTGTAATGCAGTCCATTATTTTTATCATGATATTTCAGAAAAAATAAAAATACCTTGGCTACACATGATACAAATGGTTTCATTACAGCTGAAGTCACATTATAATAATCCATTAATTCTTGGCTCATATATAACCAATAAAGCTAAATTGTATAGCAATTATCTACCCGATTGCCAATATCCTAATGCAACTCTCAACAACCTGCTTGATGAAATAATTACAGAAATTAAATTAAATAAAAAACTCACTACAACCCAACTTTTGAGATTAAAGAAAATTTTAACAAAACAAACGGGTCACGATTCCATATTATTGGCTTGTTCAGAACTTACTTTTTTAACTAAAAGCGAACTAAGCAAGGATTTTGTGTTTTTAGATTCAAGCCAATTATATGCCTCAGCAATTGTTAATACTCTTAAGGCTAATTTATGATTCAAACTACCTCAGAAAAAATATTAATGAGAAATAGAACATTGTCTGTTATGATAAGCATCCTGCCCGCAATAATAGTTCTGTTTTTTAAACCAGATATCAAATTACTTTTTCTAACTAGCCTATATCTATTTTGGTCATGTCTTGAACTCATCATCGAAAATACTGAAAGTAATCTTGTCGCAGCACAAAAACCTTTTGATAAGCATTCTCGTGCCTACATAATTTTATGTCGTCACTTTTGTTTATGGTCAAGCACAGCTTACATTTTATTCCATACAAAAAATAATGAAAATCTTCTTTTGCTATTGGTTGGTTTTCTGCTTATTTTGTGCGGAAGTATGTTAAGATTTTCGGCTATTGTGAAATTGAAAAAATTTTTTACAATGACACTTAATATCGATGATAAACAATACCTGATACAAGATGGTTTATATCACTATATACGTCACCCAAGCTATACGGGTGTTATACTGCTTTTCACTGGCTTTCCGCTCGTTGCTGGTTCATGGTGGTTAGCTATTATCATATTATTTCTGACAAGTGCAGCTGTTTTCTATCGAGTTAAGCTGGAAGAATCGCTTCTAAAAAACTTAAAAAATGATGATTACGAAGCCTACATGAAGAAAACCTACAAACTAATACCTTTTATCTACTAATGATTTCTATGTAGGCAAAGTAGAATTGTAAACAGACCTTATTTTGTTTTCAAAAACTTTTTCTATTGCTAAGGTTAGCTTATCTACACCGAATCTAACCGCATCTGACACAGGTAGTTCTAATTGATATTCCAGCTGTTGTAATTCAAATAAAGCGGCCTCGTCGTGGTTGATTTCCGATGTATTCACTGTCATTGCGATAATTTTTGAATCGGGAATTACCTTTCTTGCAACCTCTTCGGTTTTTTTAATGGCTTCCGGATAGACTGGGATAGGCCAATCTGGAACCGTCCTATTATATTTTTGGCCCATTCGCGAGCACATGATCATTAAATGAGGAGCTGCCCCATTTAATAAGGTCGTTGCAGTACCAAAAAAAACGGGATGAAAAATACTTCCCTGACCTTCAATAATCAAAATTTCGTTATCGTAATTAAGAATATGCTCCTCTAACATACCTCTTGAGAAATCAATGATAGTTGAATCTAAGGAAATGCCTTCTCCTTTAAGAAAAATACCTATTTGTCCGGTTGCAATGAATTTCACATCATAATTTTTCTTACAAAGCACTCTTTCTAACTCTAAGCCAACTGTCATTTTCCCTATATTACTGTCAGTACCAACCGTCAAAATTCTTAATTGAGCGTTTTTATGCCTTAATTCATCTTTAAAATATTCTGGTTGGTATTCTGGATCAATTTTTCTAATATCCCATATAAGATCAGCATAGCCAGGAAAATAATCTCCTAAATATCTAAAAGTGCCGTTTACAATTCTGATATGTTTATTTCTACTAAAGGCCAGTAAATTCTCTATCCCGTTACATATGTTATACATTTCAGTTAGATGATTAAAATCTAATAAGGTGATCACAAAATGTGTAAAACTATCCTTAATTTGTTCTAACGATGTAAATAAATTAATGTTATGTTCATGAAGGTAATTTTGTAATGTGTTAGAGGGCATATAGGATACAACTCCTATCAAGCAGTCTTTTTTATAGCGCCTGATCGCATTTAGGAATTTACCTCTATATGGATTATATTCCCCCTCAAAGTAAGCGATAATTTTCATATTAACACCTGTTCTATTCTGTTAAACTTTTGCTTTATTGAAAAAACTATAAATCCTATCATGGACGAAAATACTATTAAAAATAAAAACATATACAAATAGGCTACAGAAAATTTGCTAAGATTAGAAACAGTGCTGTGCGGTTCTAGTTGGATTATCCTGGCTATTTGTGAAGATAGATAACCAGAGAAGGCAAAAGGAAGTGAAGACAAGCCAACAATGAGACCTTTTAATTCTAGTGGCGAATAAGTAACAATAGCAACATTAAAAGCGGGTAGGATCATTAAATCTCCTATCGCTAAACCTATGGTCCCGACAAATAAAATCCCAAGAGCAGAATGTAAGGTGTAAATATTAAAAGTAATGATTAAGTAAAAAACAAGAAAACTGATTGCCCCTGTCATTCCACCCACAACTATAATTCCAGTTGGATTACTAAGGTAATGATCTTGCCTTACTATTTTGTTAAGAAATCTCATCACAATAGGGAATATTAAAATAATAATAGCTGGCTCAAACGAAACAAATACATTAGCCGGTAAGGAATAAGAATAAAAATCCAAATTAACATAGTTTTTGATAAAAACTAACAACGAGCTCTGTAATTGATAAAGAAATGCATAATAGACGATCACTAACAGACTCAATAATAATAACCTAATAAGGTTAATTTTATGCTTAGTTTGAGATTTTGAGATGATATATATGAGTAATATGATAAAAAAAATAACTATGAAGGGTATTGATGAAGACATTAATTTAGCGAATACAAGATCACAATAGCAAAATACAAACATGGACAATAAAAGACCTAAAAACAAAATCTTGCTTCTCAAATTAATTTTCAATGTATCATCTTTTTTAGGAAAAAAATTTGTAAAAGATACTAGCCCTAACCACACCAAAATTCCAAGAACAGTAGGAATAAAAATAAAAGCCCAATTATAATGCTGGATGATAATTCCGCTTATAATTGGAGCAGTAACGCCTGCGATATTGCTGCTTAAATAAATGAAGGCAAAGCCACGAATTTTTTTCTTATCTTGATCAGTAAATAATTCCCCTAAATATAAAGTCGCATTGGGCAGGTATAAACCAGCACCTACCGCTATTGCTGTTAAACCTAAATAGGTTAAACCCATATTCAGTTGTAGGACTAAAAGAATTGCACCCAGCAAGACAACCCATAGCCCTGATATAACCAATATTCTAAAACCAATCCCGGTGATATTCCTAAACAATCCCCCTAATATAGGCATTATGAATGATAACGCTGTAAACGAGCCAAATATTGCATAAGCTGAATTCAAATTAATGCCACTAATCCGTGAGAAATAAAGTATTATTGTGGATTGTATAGTCCAAAATGCAAACCTTAATAAAAACTCACCTGTAAACAATACCCATACATAACCCAATCGATTACTTGAAGCTGCAATCTCTTCCAAGTGCTTCCCCCCTGACGATTTTTTTCATTCCGTGCAATTTTTACAGTTCTTGTTAACATTACAACTTTTTGCGGGTGGGTCTAGTGATATGCCTTGCTCTTTCTCGATCTTTTTCATCTCATGATTTAAAATCACGGAGTTTGCAATAAATTGACGTCGTACATTACACTTGACTCTATCACACTTCATAGGATCCTTGTGTTTATCAAATCCAAATGCTGGGCAGCCACCAATGCAGATATAACGCGCCCAACATTTACTACAATCTGCATTTTCATCTTCAAGGCGCCAATGCGTACCCCAATAATCTAAGTGTTGCATAGATACGCCTTCATAAATAGAGCCCATTTTAAATTCTTTTTTGCCCTCAGTACGATGGCAGGAATAAATATCGCCATTTGCCGAGATGGAGATAACATTAATACCTGCACCACATTCAACTCCATTATTTTCTAGTATTGAGCCACCCACATAGTTGCTTTTAATGTCATCAGTGTTAAATAGAGGAGATACTTTAGGTACTTTTCTGATGCGACCAATATACTTTGAAAAAGGTTCTAAATCATACCAATTTAATTCCTTATTCATCACCTTATCTTTAAACCAACTCCCAAGGGTATCAATACCTTTATACACTGAATCAATATTCTGCTCTGTAATTAATCCAGGGGTACCCTCAACTCCCCAAATAAAGTCAACCTTTACATTTTCATAGTTATAATCTTCAAATAATGTTCTTACTTGTTCTTGAATGGACTCGCCATATGGACCAAAAAGAGTCGCACGTACCGAGTAATCAACACCACTATCTTTCATACTCTTACCAAAGGTATTATTAACCATGTCAAATGTGGGTTTTCCTTTTTTGGTAGGTCTATAATGATCATGAATTTCTCTTGTTCCATCAACACTTAATCTAATTGCAACATCATTATCTTTAAAATACTGCATAGTATTGGGGGATACAGGAGTGCCATTTGTAGTTAAAAGAAATTCAACAATAACTCCTTCTTGTTGCCCTTTTTCGCGAGCATAGGAAACCAAGGCTTTAACTGCCTTCATATTTAATAAAGGTTCACCACCTAGTAAGCAAAAACCCAGCGAATTGGTAGCTCTATTTTTAAACGAAAAATCCACCAGATCTCGAGCAACCTGTTCTGTCATGGTATAGGCTTTCCCGCCTCCATATTCACCTTCATCAGCATAACAGTATGTACAAGCAAAATTACAAGTGTATGCTATTTGCACAACAACATCCTGCAACATTAATCGTTTTTCATATTTGGGTCTTTGCCTGCGATAATCTGGCCCAAAAAGCAACCCTTGTGAAATAAAACCATTTAAGCGAGATAAGTGTTTTTCCACAAAAGATTGTTTCAGAGTTTCCTCAAGATTATTCATTTGCTTGATTTTTTCTGCTTCATCTAGAGTTAGTTCATAAGTGGATGAGGTTACAACATCGAATAAAACTGGCTTCTGCTGCTCAATCTCAAATAAAGCAGCATGCCGATTATTAAAAAATAATCTAGAAATATTTACTTTATTCATGCGCCTTCTCCTTTTAATAAAATTAAATGAGGTACTCTTTCCTTTTCCTTTATACTATACAAAAAAGAGGTTGTTCACTAGGGTCTGTTTAACATACCGCTTCTGCATTGAGAACAGATAAGCCTAGTTTTTTTATAAATTTATTTAAATCTATCAATTCTTTTTGTTCACTATGCTCTTTAATATAAGACAATAATTTTTTGGTATCATCATATGACAGCTTTATGTTCATTACCTGGGTTAAATAATACTCCAAACTTGGCAATCCGCAGTGTTTTCCAAGTATAATTTCATGAGATCTGCCTACCAATGATGGAGAAAAAGGTTCATAGAGATTTTCTCCTCTTAAGATACTGGTAGCATGTATGGCAGATTCATGTCTGAAAACATTTTGGCCAAAAATTGGCTTATTAAAAGACGCACAAAGACCAGATCTTTCATAAACCAATTCAGACAGTAGGTGTAATTTTGTAAGATCTATACCGAGATTGTAGTTATATTGGCTGACAAGAGCTAAAACAACTTCCTCAAGAGCAGCATTACCAGCTCTTTCACCAAGACCATTAACACACACTTGAAGTTCAATAGCTCCTGCTTCAGCTGCTGCAAGGGTATTTGCTGTTGCTAAGCCTAAATCATTGTGACAATGTATAGAAATATTGGCCTGTAATTCTTGTTTCAAGATTTTTACACATCGATAAGTATCAAATGGAGTCATTACACCTGATGTGTCAGGAAATGAAATAGTTGAAGCCCCTGCACTGATGGCAGCTTGGTAATAATTAATTAAAGTTTCTAAATCCATACGAGAAGCATTTTCACAACTAAACTTAACAGAAATATTTTTCTCAGTTGCGTAGGAAACCATTGATTTAATAGTTTCAGTCAGTTGGTTGAGATTTAACTTAAGGTTTTGTTCTATGTATCTTTTTGAACCTGGAAGAAAAAGAGTAATATTTTTCAATCCACATTGGCTGGCGTAATCAATATCTTCTTTCGATAATCTGCATAAGCCATGTAGATTGGCGGGTAAATCATGGGAAACTAGATTTTTTATGGCTGTCCTTTCCGATTCAGCACTAGCGGGAAACCCAACTTCAACCTCCTTAACACCACACTCACATAAAGCTTTTAGAATATCTAATTTATCCTGATATGAAAAGCTAATACCGGGAGTTTGCTCGCCGTCTCTTAAAGTATTATCTAAAATTTTGATGCCTGGTAAAAGTTTTAAAGGGTTTTGCCGTTTAATGAGATTTTGTTCAAACATTTTGAATCCTCGGCTTGCTTTTGCAATTAAACAAATTTCTTCTACATGTTTAACAGGTAATATCTTCAATATATTGCAATTTTATAAATCCGTATATGCCAGAAAATGAAAATTTTTGGAAGCTGAGTAACTAGCAAAAACAAATTCTAAAGAAATGCTATCAATTAATTAGGCTGCGGAAAATGATCAATAGTAATTACTATTGCACGATTCACTGAGAAAAGCCCCTCCCAAATAATTGGTTGAAGGTAGTAATTTAGCTGGAAAAGCAAAGATAATCTAAAAAATTATTAGTTTGTTTTTATGATTTTAACGTCGGGGTGTAAGTGAGTTGCCGCTTCATGAAAAATATCCCCCAAATAAGTTGGGAGTTCATCAATCTCAATAAAGTCAGGAATAATAACATCATCAATTCTACGCTGTCTACCTTCTACTGAAGAGGTATAAAGCTCCCAGTGTGAATCTACAAATTTCACCACCATCCGACGTCCAAACACATCAAGCTCAACTGATTTTACCATGACAGCCTCCAAAATTTTTGTTCTTCCATAAACTTTATGCTTCAATTTCATTTAGTGCTTGATGACAGCATTATCTTTCAACCTCCTAAACAGAAGAGTATTGTTCTATCTCTTTTAGTCGTTTTGTGGGCACTGTTGGCTTATTGAGCAGGTCAAGCTTTCTTTCTATCACAATTTTTCTTAAAAAATTTGGCCCAATATCGCTAATAACATTTATCTCTGTTTCATACACAGGATCCATTATCGCTTCAGATAATGATATAAATTTAACGCCATTCTCTTTATATTCCTGAATAACTTTTTCTAAAAACATGGCTGTTGCTAAGCAGGAATGAACCACTAAAACATGTTTAATATTTCTTTGAAATATTTCATTCGCGGCTTTGTGTGCTGTTAGAAGTTTACTAATTGCTGTATCAACATAGAGTTTTTTTAACTCATCAAGCAGTTCGGCATTATTTGCTCTAAGACAGTTTAATAGTGGTTGCTCCCATGCAAAGTCAAGAAAATCAATCGTAACCTGGGTGATTTTATAATTATTATCATTTAAATACTTTTTTATCCCGCGATACTTTTCTTTAGTTTCACCTTCGAGTAGATAGGGGTAACGGAAATATTTACAGTAGTTATAATCTTTATTACCTGAAATCTTAGACAGAAAAATATCATTTTTTTCAATATCATTTAAATACTCTTCTAAGCTCACATTTCTTAAATCAAGATGACTATAGGTATGATTACCTAGCTTATTACCTGTTTCTAACCAATGCTGTAATAATTCATAGCCTGAACTACTCTCAGCTAAACTACAATTCGCAAAGCCATAAACTGGAGGTAGTTTGTATAGTTTAAAAATATTCGTTAAGCCTTGAACAACATTCAAATTACTATTTGGGATTATAGTGTGGCCATTTCTTGGAATATCATCTATCGTCAATGCCAATTCTATGTTCATACCTGGAACACTCTTTTATTTTTGATTAGAATTTAAAAAAAACCATTTTATCTGCACAAATCCAGCTGCTACACACTGCCATATAAAACAATTTACAAGGCACCAAATTTTCGAGGCTATTGCTAAGCATGGATGATGGATGAATCTCAACTTGCTAGTTTTTTGGCTTTAAACTTCAACTTGATATTATGAACGCAGCGAGTTAGTAGCATTTAAACTAACTCGTGATAACGCTAATGATGCTAAAGCCAGTGAATCCATTTTAAAGTCTTTGCGAAGAGGTTAGTATGTTAGTATTATAGAGCAAGGATACATTAGCAAAAAACTATTTTCAAGCTTTTAGAAATAGAGTTAACATTAGCGAAGCGGCTGGGAAATTATGCCAATAATGCTAGTTGTTATGTTATCATCAGTACATTCGTATTTTGTGGTTAAGCTAGAGCAACCAGAGCATGTGTTTGTGCCGCATGCTGCTATGCTGACTTTGGCGGCAAAATGTAGGAACATCGAGGAACAATTTCCCATGCAAAGCAATATTGATTACCAGTTTTCAAATAATGACCCTGAAGATAAATTTAAAAATCTGGCTAATTTTTATTCAGTCACGGGGGGAAATCCTCTTTTAACTGGTAAGGTACTATATTATGAATACGCAAAGAATCCAACCAATATTGGCGGAATATTTACTGCTTCATCTAATAATGAAATTATTGGTGCATTAGGTACCATAGGATTTTTTTTCATAAAGAATAACGTTATTATTAAAGCTGCATTACTAGAACGATTACTAGTTAACTTTCGATTTTGGGGAAAAGAAATATTTCCTACTTTAGAATCCTTAGTTTTTGAAAAAATGACCGTTAACAATGAAGTTAAATTTATCTGTGGACTAACCCCAAAAACCAACCCTTTTACAATCATTGGATATGAACGATATGATGCCTTATCTACCCTTGTTCTGGATGACATAGACAAATTTATTTTCAAGCCTTCCGGAGAAATTAATATTGAATTCGGTTATTCAGATAATATACAAAAACTAATCTGCAAAATTTCTCAAGAAAACCCCACCGATTATTTTATTTTCTATAACCAAGAAATAGCCAACTGGATTGCTGATGACAATCCATTTATTTTTAGAAAATTTATAAGCTTTTATAAGGCTGATATCTTCGTTGGATATGCCATTATAAGAAAAAATAAACTTGGCGATATTAACATAGATGACATAATGTTATCTGACCCAACCGACATGAACATAATATTACCTACTTTAATCTCCTTTGTTAAAAAAATGGAGGCGAAAAAAATCAAGTTGTTTTGTTTTAATTCAGACAATATGTATCTTAAAAATTTAACAACTTATTTTTTAGAAAGTGGTTTTCAACAAGAATCCTTTCTTTCACCCATCGTTACAAAAACAGTTCCTAATTTCGTTTTAAATCAGCGTGACATGGTAATTACAGGCAGTTTATCCCCACCATATTGGGCATCATGATATTAATCTTTTAGGAGAAAGCATGTCTAGAGATAAAGTTATTAGTATAATTCATGACGCTATAATAGAAGCTAATGTTTCATTAGTTAACAAAATTGATTTATCCGAAGGCGAAAGCATTATTTTGTATGCCCAAGAAAGTTTATTAGACTCGATATCATTAGTAAATCTAATAATGCATGTTGAACGAGGTATCGAGGAAGAGTTTAATCGAAATTTAACTCTTGCAAGTGAAAAAGCTTTTTCCGCTAAACACAGCCCTTTTTCAACTGTCGGAACTTTAGCAGATTATGTCATGAGTGAAATGGAGTTACTCCATGAGTAAACCTGTGACACTAATTACCGGCACACGTAAAGGGATAGGAAAATTTCTAGCACACTATTATGTTCAAAAAGGCCATCAAGTCATTGGTTGCAGTAAAAAGCAACCCGAATGGGAACTGAACAACTACCAACATTTTCTTGCAGATGTCAGTAACGAAATAGACATACAAAAGATGTTCCAGGTCGTTAAGAAAGAATATGGTCGTTTGGATTACCTACTTAACAATGCTGGTATTGCCGCTATGAATCATAGTTTATTAACTCCTATGAGTTCTGTTCGTAATATTTTAAATACGAATATACTAGGTACATTTTTACTTTGTTGCGAAGCAACAAGGCTTATGGCAAGAAATAAATTTGGCCGAATTGTTAATTTTACATCCATTGCAACTCCGTTGAAGATTAGTGGTGAAGCAATATATGCTGCATCTAAAGCCTCCGTTAATTCACTGACACAAATATTGGCTTATGAATTAGCTGATATTGGCATTACCATTAACGCTGTTGGTGCAAATCCTATTTATACAGACATGATTCGTAATGTACCCAAAGAAAAGCTGGATGCTGTACTACAGCGGCAAGCCATCAAACGTTTTGCTGAATTTGAAGATATTACAAATGTAGTTGATTTTTTTTTACTTGAATCAAGCTCTTTCATTACTGGACAAATAATTTATTTGGGTGGTATATCATGAGCATAACTTTTCTTTTAGAGCAATTTGAAAATAATAGTAATCAAGAAGCCATGATATGGAATGGAGAATCCTATAATTATGCACACCTACATAAAACAACTTTAACTTATTTAACCTGGTTAAAAAATAGTCCGATAAAAAAAGGCAGTGTAGTAGAGTTATGTTCAGATTTTTCACCCGCTACGATTGCTTTATTACTAGCTTTAATACAGCATCAATGTATCCTTATCCTTACAACTTCATCTTCAAAAGAAGAACAGAAACACCCTTTGCAACTAACCGAAGTTGAGTTTTGTATCCAGCTGGATGAACATGATAATTTTTTTCTAATTGACAAAGTAACAAAAACAAAACATCCATTAATTACCCAGCTTCGCGAATTACAAGTACCTGGTCTAATCCTCTTTTCTTCAGGTTCAACCGGCAATCCAAAAGGAGTGGTTCACAATTTTGCAAAACTATTAGAAAAGTTTAAAAAACCTCGTATTGCCAAAAAAACTATCTGCTTTTTATTATTTGATCACATCGGAGGACTGAATACACTTTTGCAAACCCTATCAAATGGCGGCTGTGTGATTACTGTAAAAAATCGCACCCCACAGCATATTTGTTATTGTATCGAGCAATATAAAGCTCAAGCTTTACCGACAACACCCACCTTTATTAATTTATTTTTACTAAGTGCTGCACATACCCAATATGATTTAAGTAGCCTTGAAATAGTAACTTACAGCGCTGAACCTATGTCGGAAAGTGTATTAACACGATTTAATCAACTTTTTCCTCAAATACGACTATCACAAAACTATGGTCTTTCCGAAGTTGGTATCTTAAATACCAAATCCAAATCTTCTAATTCTCTTTATATGAAAATAGAAGGAGAAAACTACCAAACTCGAATAATCAATGGAATGCTTGAAATAAAAGCAGAATCTGCAATGCTAGGATATCTTAATGCAGAAAGTCCATTTACTGAAGATGGCTGGTTTAAAACAGAAGATAAAGTAACAGTTGAGGGTGATTACTTACGTATTTTGGGACGAGTATCTGAAATCATTAATGTAGGAGGTAAAAAAGTTTATCCTTCTGAAATTGAAAATGTTATTCGAATGATGAACGGTGTTTTAGATGTTGTTGTTGTATCAGAGCCCAACCAAATACTAGGACAAATTGTAAAAGCACGCATTGTATTAGACGATTCAATAAACAATATTAAGTATTTTCATCGAGAAATAAAAGAATTTTGTAAAAATAAATTGGCGCCCTATAAAATTCCTCAAAAAATTGAGATATCCAAAAAATTTTTTCATAACGAAAGATTTAAAAATGTTCGAAAAGTAACAAACTGATATCAAAATCTATATGAATCAAACTAATAAAGTGCGATTAGTTGGGTACGGCTTCGCCATGCATTATGCAGAGCATTGGAAAGGACTCATTTCATTTACACTTCATTTGCACTTCACTGAATCTGTCATTTTGGAAACCGAAGGCCGAATTCTAATTAGAAGTGCGACAGTCAAAACTGCTGTATATTCAATGTTCTACGAAAACATGAATAAAAATAGCAAGGAGACTGCCGCATGGGGAAGTATACTCAATTATCAGTTACAGATCGACGTCGTATATACGTATATCTAGAAATGGGTATGCCTGTATCAGAAATCTGTCAAAAAGTAGGAAAACATAGGTCAACTGTTTACCGAGAACTAAATCGCAACCGAGAGCCAGAAGGCTATTTTCCAGTATTGGCTGAGGAAAAAAGACAAGAAAGGCGAAAGCGAAGTTATCTAAAGAAATTACAAAGGAATGGGATTTTACGAGATTATGTCATTAAGGGTTTGAAGAAAGGCTGGAGCCCAGAACAAATTGCAGGACGAATGAAGCATCAACAGCTAAGTTTCAATGTATGCCATGAAACGATTTATCAATTTATTTATGCTTCCAAAGAAAAAGAGCTATATCATTATTTAGCCTATAAAAAACCGAAGAGACGGAAGCGTTATGGTAGGAAAAAGCAGCCTTGCCGCTATGGAAAGATTAGATTAATTACGCAAAGGCCAGAGGATATAATAACAAGAAAACGCTTTGGTCATTGGGAAGGGGATACGATTGCATTTAGCGGCACAAGAGAAAGAGCAGTCACTACGCTAGTAGAACGCAAATCCAGACTGGTCTATCTGATAAAGAATGATCGCAAATATTCTCGTGGCGTTATGGATAAGATAAAAGGAAAATTTGAGATACTGCCCAAAAAGATGTGTAAAACGATTACGTTTGATCAAGGTAGTGAATTTGCGGATTACCGGCATCTTGAACGAGAAATTAAATGCAAAGTGTATTACTGTGAAGCTCATTCTCCTTGGCAAAAAGGAAGCAATGAAAATATGAATGGTCGTTTGAGATGGTATTTACCTAGGTCAACAGATATTGCCAATACTACCCAGGAGGAGCTAGATCAATTAGCCAGTAAAATGAACCATTGCCCTAGAAAATGTATTGGCTATAAAACGCCATATGAGATGTTTATACAGCAATATAAAAATGATTGTCGCATTTGGAGCTAGAATGCGCCAAGGCTTTTTAGACATAAGTCATTGATTTTATTGGTGGGCGATAGTGGGATCGAACCACTGACCCCTGCCGTGTGAAGGCAGTGCTCTCCCGCTGAGCTAATCGCCCATTTAAAGATGGGTGAGTATGTTAAAATTTTAATCTAAACAGGTCAATGCCACCTCGCATATTTTCTGATAAACTAAATACTTTAACACTCTACTCGGAAACACCGTATGTCTGACACCACCCAAATCCTGCTCAATCATGCCAAAGCGGTGATTCAAAACGCTTATGCCCCTTATAGTCATTTCCAAGTCGCAGCTGTTATCAGAACGGATACAGAGCAGTACTTTAGCGGATGCAATGTGGAAAACGCAGCTTATGGACTTACTCAATGCGCTGAAGCCAATGCCATTGGCACTATGGTTGCTGGCGGTGAACGTCACATTCAGGAAATCCTGATTTTAAGTCCAACAGACAATCTTTGCACTCCCTGCGGTGCTTGCAGACAACTGATTTATGAATTTGCAACAGAGCATACTATGATTCATCTGGCAACAACTCAGGGCATTCAACTGTCTGCCCCGTTACGTGAATTTTTACCTTATCCATTTCATCTGACTGATACCTCGAAAAAATGACTTCGTGAACCTTACACATGAAACACATCATGAAGAAGTAATTCTGAAAAAATTCCTCGCACTACTAGAATTAAAAAATTTTTATAGACATGTTAATATTCGGTTAATTTTGCCCAGCTACTCTATTGGAAATATATGAAACGTAAAATTCATACACCCATAAAGGTAGCGCAAAATGCAAAGAGTTCGAGAGAAAATAAAGTTAGGCGTGGCATTAACATTTCCACTGGGAGCCATCCTTGTCATAACCGGCTCGATGGCAATGCGGAATCATCCTCAGCTAGGCGAAACCAACAAACTGAGCGCAGGCCTTGAAATTGCAGCAGGAGGTGTTATGTTATGCTTGGCATTTTGTGGCATTAAAATAATTAGAGCTACTCGTCCTGCCGGTATTCAGCATTTAGTGATTGATCCTCCAACTTCTGTAGCTACCCCCTCGGATAACGGGATTGAGAATATTCCTTTGGATGCAAAAGAAGATTTTTCCATAGGAACCAATGAAACAGCTATAGAACATCCAGATGAAGATTGCATACTAGTAGACCTACAAGATTTAAAAGAAACTAAAGCCCGAAGTAGACAGAATTCTATTTCGTTTTTTGTACCGCCAACGGATGAAAAACCGGTAGCTATAAATTCCAATATTGAACAGAATCAATATGAGATTATTTCTCATATAGCAAACTCAGATCCACTTTCCAACTCCCCTACCATGGTTTAAAAGCACAAAACAGCACTACAAACAAATCAGGACTAAAATTTACGATTATATTAGAACAATCAACCAGACGACTACAACATTCACCGCCGCTAAAAATACTGCTGCCGATCCCAAATCCTTAGCACGTCCTGATAATGTGTGATGCTCAAAGCCAATCCGATCTACCACCGTTTCCAGCGCTGAATTCAGAATTTCTACAATCAATAACAGAATCAATACCGCGATTAATACCGCCTTATTTATTGCTGTTTTACCAAAACAGAATGCCATTGGCATACCAATAACGCATAACAACAATTCCCAGCGAAATGCCCACTGCGCTTGCCAAACTGACCGGAACCCAGCAAATGAGTACTGAACGGCCAGCCACGTGCGTTTAATATCCTTAACAATAAATCTAAATAGCATGGTCTTAATCATCCATTATTTGATTATGTTATTATATACATTCTTCAATTAAAGAGAAAAAACTATGACTGTCCGCACCCGATTCGCCCCCAGCCCTACCGGTTATCTCCATATTGGCGGGGCACGCACCGCCCTATATTGCTGGCTATATGCTCATAAACATCAAGGTACTTTCATTTTACGCATAGAAGACACCGACCTAGAACGCTCTACCCCAGAATCCGTTACGGCCATCCTCGACGCCATGTCCTGGCTAAATCTCGACTACCAAGAAGGTCCATTCTATCAAACCCAACGTTTTGATCGCTATCACGCTGTGATACAACAACTCTTAGCTGAAGGCAAGGCTTACCGTTGCTATTGCACTAAAGAACGCCTGGAAACACTGCGCGAAACCCAGCTCGCCAATAAAGAAAAACCTCGCTACGATGGCCATTGCCGTGAATTGACGTCCGCGTCAAGCAATCAGCCTTTTGTCGTGCGTTTTCGCAATCCTGATGATGGCACTGTCACTTTTGACGATCAGGTACGCGGCTTGCTCAGTTTTAACAATCGTGAACTCGATGACCTAATCATTTCTCGAACTGACGGTACCCCAACTTACAATTTCACAGTAGTGGTCGATGACTGGGATATGGCCATTACTCATGTGATCCGCGGTGACGATCATATCAATAATACGCCCCGACAAATTAACATTCTCAAAGCACTAGGCGCCACTGTGCCATTATATGCGCATGTGCCTATGATTTTGGGCGCTGACGGTAAAAGACTATCTAAACGGCATGGCGCTGTCAGCGTGATGCAGTACCGCGATGAAGGCTATCTGCCAGAAGCACTGCTCAATTACTTAGTACGCCTGGGTTGGTCACACGGTGACCAGGAAATTTTTTCACGCCCAGAAATGGTCGAATTATTTGATCTGCATGATATCAATCGCGCCCCCGGCGCTTTCAATCCAGAAAAACTATTATGGTTAAATCAATATTATATAAAAACGTTGAATCCAGAATACGTAGCAGAACATTTAGCCTGGCATATGGAAAAACTCGGAATTGATGTGTCGCAAGGACCCGCATTAAGTGTCTTAGTCACATCACAGAGCGAGCGTTGCAAAACCCTGGCAGAAATAGCTGCTAAGAGCCGATTTTTTTATCAAAATTTTGAAAATTACGCACCTCAGGCAGCAGCAAAAAATCTCACTTCTGAAACTGCACCAATTCTGGCAGCATTGTCAGAACAATTTAAAAACCTCACTACTTGGGATAAAATTTCTCTACACGTTGCCGTGCAAAAAGTCGCTGATAACTTAACCGGATCAGCGTTGGGTAAAGTCGCACAACCATTACGCGTGGCAGTAACCGGCGACACAGTCTCACCACCGATTGATACCACATTAGAATTACTTGGAAAAACCAAAGTTTTGGAACGACTTGACAAAGCAGCTACATTCATTAATAAAAAATAATTATAAACATAAAATTTCTGGAGTATGTAACATGGCTGGCGAAGAAAAAAAACAAGCAGAGAGCTCTCAATATATAAAAGAACTACAAATAGCGCATATTGGCTCTATTCTAGAAGGATTACAAAATAAATCAAATTCATCAAAAAATAATCATGATATCAAACCCGATACCACAAATACTGAATCAACTGAACTCAGTTACGAAGATGGGGTATTATTTTATTTCCAATTTCTGGAATTTATGCTAACTAGAATCAAGAAACTTCAAGAATTATTAACATCTGATTACAAAAAATTTGTTACTCAAAGAGTTACTACTCAAAACGAAGACACGAGTAAAAATCTCAATGACATGGATAACAGTTTAAATAAAATTAAAAATTTAAGATCCTTGCAAAATTATTTAGTAAAGCAAATTTATGCTCTAAGAAAAAGCATTAGTGATTTATCTATTAAAAATCGAGAATTAGGAAAAATAGCTAAAGAAATCGTTAGACAAAGTAACGATGTTTTAAAAAATCTTGCTTTAGAACAGAGTAGGATCACAGAACTTGAAACTATGCTTACTCGCGATTATACAACATTATCTCGCAAAAATTTCCCACGCAGTCCTGCCAGCTTATCTGATTTTTTTGGTAAATCTGTTCTAGTTTTGGACGATGATGATGATGCATTAGAAAAACCTAAAGAGGCAATATCTACAACAACAGAAGAAGATTTTCATCAATTTACTTAAAATTCAATTCTTTCTTTAATGTTGTAAAAAATCCTGCCACCTGCTCTGCCGTCACCGCAGCCAAATCACCTGGCTGCCAATGCGGCTTGCGATCTTTATCAATCACCGCTGCCCGCACGCCTTCAAAAAAATCCGCTGTTTGCAAAAAATGTTGAGTTATGCGGTATTCCATACGCATACACTCATCAAAATCCAATTGCGCACCACGACGTAATTGCTCCATCACGACTTTTAAACTCAATGGCGAACGTGTAGCCAAAATTTGCATCGTTTCATGCGCCCAAGGTTCGTGATATTGCTTCAGAGCGACGAGTATCGCTTCAATTGAAGATTGCGAGAAACATTGCTTAATAATCGGGGCATATTCTGATAATTCAGATGGACTAAATGGTAAAGCAAAAAGCTTAATCACCTGCTGTACAGTTGCATTCAGATCAGCGTCATCCCATGGCACAGCAAGCAACTCTTGCAATAATTCAGACAGATGCTTGCTTTCAATTCTAATATCAACTATGCCAGCAAAAAGTGCATCCACAGCAGTAATCACAGTTCCAGTCAACGCCAAATACCAACCGATGTAATCACGGCAACGTGGTAAAAAATAACTGCCGCCGACATCAGGAAAAAATCCTATGCCCGTTTCCGGCATAGCGAATGTTAATTTTTCAGTAGCAATACGAAAGCGGCCATTGATAGACAAACCAGCACCACCGCCCATCGTCAGACCATCGAGCAAAGCGATATACGGTTTTTGCAAATGATAAATGCAATGATTCAATCGGTATTCATGCCAGAAAAATTGCTGTGCCAATTCCGGTTGCTCCCGCAACGCGTAGACAGCACGAATATCACCACCGGCACAAAATGCTCGCTCTCCCGCGCCACGAATCACAATGGCTTTAATATGACTAGCCTGCTCCCACTCGTGCAACTTCGCATGCATAGCAATGCACATGCTCTCAGTCAATGCATTTAACATTTTGGGACGGTTAAGAATAATTTCACCCATATGGCCATGCCGGCCAGCAAGTTCGGTGAATAAAATTTCTGGTTCCATGATGGGTTTAGCCCTTGAAGAAATAAGCCTAATTTGTAAATTCCTAGATTTTTGAAAAAAAGAATTAGATAAAATTTTATAGTGCTAAATGTTTTGTCAATTAGCCCTGTTACGTCGTTTTGCGCCTAATTGACAACAGACCCTAGGCAAACACTTCAGTTAAAGTAGCAACATCAAGTACACGTTCAGCCCAAAGCAGTAGCGTATTTGCATGAGCTTGATTAATACGGATTAAATATTCTGGAGGGATAATGTGAAAACGATGTTCTAGTATACGGATTAATAAAGCAACCTCTCCTTGTAAGAATCCTGTTTGTAATCCTTCCTGCAATCCCTCCTGCAAACCCTCTTGCAAACCCTGTTGCCAACCCTTCCTGGTAACCTTCTCGTCTGCCAATCTGCTCAGCGGTGGTCACATAATTAATTTTCATCTTATCTTCCTCCTCAATTTGTTTTACGGCATTATTGTAGTCATAAATAAAAGTTTGTTATCTCGATGATCTACAAACTAAATTATAATTTACAAAACAACAATACCGTAATGACAGGATACTTAGAGCTTGTCTAAGAACAAAACCTTAAATCACACTACCCACCCGAGGAACAGCAGCCAATAACTGCCGCGTATAATCTTCTTTAGGCTGAAACAACACCTGCTCCACTCCCCCTTGTTCAATAATCCTACCTTGATGCATCACCGCCACATGATGTGCCAGATAAGCCACCACCGCAAAATTATGCGTAATCAACAAATATGATAATCCTAACTCCTGCTGCAGGCTTTGCAATAATTTTAAAATATCCATCTGCACCACCACATCCAAGGCACTCGTCGGTTCATCACAAATAATCAGCTTAGGACGCATTGCCAAGGCACGCGCAATACAAATTCGCTGGCGCTGCCCACCGGAAAATTCATGTGGAAAACGTTCAATACAATCAGGTGCCAAACCGACACGCTGTAACAATTCTCTAATAACAGGATAACATTCAGCCAAACTGCTAGCCATTTTTCTCGCCAACATACCTTCTGCAATGATTCCGCCAATATGCATACGCGGATCCATCGAAGCATAAGGATCCTGAAAAATCATCTGCAAATCACCGCGCAATTGATTCAAAGAGGCGTGCTGCAAATGCACTAAATCTTGATTAAGAAACATCACTTGCCCCGCCATAGGCTGCACCAAACGTGACACGGCTTTAGCAATCGTGGTCTTACCGCAACCCGATTCTCCCACTAAAGCAAAAGTCTCTGCGCCTCGCACATTAAAACTAACGTCCTGCACTGCCTTCACATAATCCACCGTTCGCTGAAAAATCCCTTTTTTAATCGGGAAATAAACTTTTAAACTATGAATAGATAATAAGGGGTTCGCTTTCTCAGCAGTCAAAAATACGTTTTTATCTACACGATTTTCCCAACTCGGCAAGGCTGCAAATAACCGTCGACTATAAGGATGCTGGGGTGCTTTAAAAAAAGTCGCCACGCTCGCCTGCTCGACAATTTTGCCGGCATGAATCACTGCAACCTGATCGGCAATCTGGTAAACAATCCCCAGATCATGCGTAATAAATAACAATCCCATACCCGTATTGCGCTGTATTTCTCGCAACAATTGCAGCACCTGCGCTTGCAAGGTCACATCTAATGCCGTGGTCGGCTCATCGGCAATTAATAAATCCGGCTCGCCAGCCAATGCCATGGCAATCATGGCACGTTGCCGCTGTCCACCAGACAGTTCATAACTGTAGGATGCAGAACAACGCACAGGATCAGTAATACCTACTTTCGCCAGCAAGGTGAGCATACGCTGACGGCGTACACCACGCGGTAATTTAAAATGACGACGCAATACTTCATTGATCTGCTCACCAATGGTCAGTACTGGATTTAACGCAGTGCTGGCTTCTTGAAAAATAATTCCTACACGCCGACCACGAATTTTACGCAATGCCACTTCCGGTAACGAGAGCAAATCTTGGATTGGTGCGTTTAATGTTTTTTGCCCCGCTAAAAAAATTTGACTATGCATCGTCATTCGTGCGTTACCCGGCAGCAGTTGCAAAATAGCTAGCGCTGTTAACGATTTACCACTGCCAGATTCGCCAACTAATGCCAAGGTTTCACCACGCCTCAAAGAAAAACTGGCATTATCTACCGCAACAAATTCTTCTGATGTCGTAGAAAAACGAATCGTTAAGTTTTTTACGGTCAGTAAATTTTCTGTTTTTAATTCGTGGGTTTTTTGAAAATCCACTTTAAATCCTCAAGCTGATACTTCTTTTTAAAACACCACGCAATCTCGGATCAAACGCATCCCGCACCGCATCTGCAAAAATATTCGCACAAAACACCAGCATAAACATAAAAATAAACGCTGCACACAACGGCCACCACACCACCGGCTCGCGCGCCAACTCCAAACGCGCACTATTAATCATATTACCCCAACTGATCGTCGATGGATCTACACCCACGCCAACATAAGATAAAACCGCCTCAGCCAGCACCAATGCACTAAAATTCAAAACCACGGTAATTAAAATGATATGCATCACGTTCGGCAGAATATGTTTGAGAATAATTTTATAATGCGACACTCCCATCACCACCGCCGCTTGCGAAAAATCTATTTGCCGCAATTTTAAGGTTTCACCACGTAACAACCGACAGAGATCTGTCCAGCTGGTAACACCCAAAATAGCGCACAAAATCAGCAAGCGTGCATCCGCACGCACCGCCAAATTAGGAAATAAGCTCGGATGATCTTTAATAAAAATCTGCAATGATAGTATCGCCGCAGTAATCAACAACACTCCGGGAATGGAACTTAACGTAATATAAATATACTGCACCGCATCATCAATCCAACCGCCGAAATAGCCCGCTATCGTGCCAAAAAAAATAGAAAACGGCAGCATAAATAATGTTGTCAATGTCCCTATCAATAAACCCGTACGAATACTTTTCAGTGTTTGATAAAAAACATCCTGCCCTACTTTGTCTGTACCCATGACATGATAGATCGTAGATAATGCTAAACTAATAAATACCACCAACAGCACCAGTGCCATTGTGATAAAAATACTCCGCCAGGCGATAACTGTCTTACCACGTAACATCAAAACGAATTGTTTGCTGACTTTTTGCTTTGCACCTACTGCTGAGCACAGTACGAAAAATTGCGCCAACAACACCCAAATGACCAGTGCCTTTAAAACAGCTGCAAACAATGCCTTAATCAAATACCCAGACGGATGCACCGCAGCAATGGCAAATGGCGCAGTATAAGTTTGCTCCTCTCGCTGACCCAACGGACTGATTAACACGTCGAATAGACTTTCTACACGACTGGAATAAAAGACCTGACCAAGAGATACCACCGGCAATGCTGGATGAAAGTGCACAGAATCCAATAACCCAATTAGGCTATAGGCGATTAAAACCACCAGCGCCACCATGGCCAAAGGCCTCTGCAATACAATCCGCCAGGATTCACGCAGCAAAGGATTTCGCCAAGCGAAAATACCAAACAACATGCAAGCTAACGCCAGGATATAAATAAGTATGTCAGTCCATAAAAGTGCAAGTTGGAAATGCATGTATTAATCCTTAAAACTTCACCCGCGGGTCTACCAAAGTATAAGAAATATCCGTCAATATTAATCCCACCACATAAAACAAAGTTCCTAAAAATACCATCACCCGCACAATCTCAAAATCCTGTTGGGAAATGGCGTCAATGGTATAACTCCCTAACCCTGGAATACCAAAAAAAGACTCCATGATTAAACTACCCATAAACAATGTTGGAATAATCACGACTACGCCAGTTAATATGGGGATCATGCCATTTTTCAGCACATGTCGAAATAACACAACATTTTCTCCCAAGCCTTTAGCACGTGCCGTCCGCACATAATCTTTGCCAATTTCTTCTAAAAAAATCGTGCGATACCAGCGTACACCTGCGCCTATACCCGCTATGACACTGACCGCCACCGGAAGTAGCAAAAATTTAATCGCTGAAAGCCCTCCCAAGTAGCCAGAAATTGGGGTTATTTTTAGTACTTTAGCAAATAGATACTGCCCGCCAATAATATAAAATAGCCCAGATATAGACATTAACAGTACACAAGCGCCGACTCCCCAGATATCCAAGTAACTACCGCGAAAAAATGTGATGAACAACGCCAGAGTGATATTAACTATCAATCCAATGAATAGACTGGGAATGGCTAAAGCCAGACTTGGCCACATGCGCTGGCGAATATCCTGACCAATATCACGACCACGTTGTGATACACCAAAATTAAAGGCAAACAGTCCCAATGATTTTTTAAAAAACAAAGTCTGGGTCAAGTGGCCAACACCAGCCGCTTGTGCATTAAAAAACAAAGGTTGGTCATAGCCATTGGCATGCTTCCATTGTGCAATGGCGGCCGGTGTGACATATTTTTGTCCCAACTGAAAGCGAGCCATATCATCCGGGCTATTGACCATAAAAAATAGTATAAAGGTAATTAAATTCACACCGATTAAGATCGGGATGGCATATAAAATGCGACGTATTATGTAGGCAAACATGATAGGCGTCCTTTAATTAAGTAATTAGGGTAACAACTTAACCGGCCTGTGTATCTTACGCCAATAGCCAATACCTACCGGCAACACTAATGCCAAAACTACCAACACCAACAACAGAAACGGCCAAACAACAGGCCTATTCCAACTGACAATCAATTTAACTCGCAATGCCGGATCCACACGCTGATATTTTAAAATATTATTCGCCACCGGATTAGGTTTAATCGGTGCTATCCAAGCCTGTGATAAAATATAAGTCTTAGGAAAAACTCCCCACACCCAGGGACTATCTGCCTGCGCTATGCCCACCATATTTTGAATAATCTCTAAACGCTGAGGCGTATTTTCCAGGCCTTTCATTTGGTTAAATAACGCATCAAACTGCGGATTGGCATAATTCGCATTATTGACGCCATTATTCTTGACTATGCTGTTTGGACCATACAGCAAAAATAAGAAATTTTCCGGGTCAGGGTAATCGGCTATCCAGCCAAAAGGAAAGAACTGCACATCACCGCCCCGCACTTTATCCTGAAAGCGGTTATAATCTATTGCTTCAATATTCAATTCTAAGCCTAAACGCGCGAATTGCTTGCGCATCCAGTCAAACTGATCTTTATCGACCGGCGAAGTTGAGGTTGTGTCATAACGCAAAATCAGCGGCTTTCCGGTTTGTGCATCTCGACCATTGGGATATCCGGCTTCTGCCAATAATTTTTTCGCAGTTTCAAGAGACTTACGCACCGGCTCGCCATTGACCTCATCATAGACATAAGGATTAATCCCAGCGGCACCACTGATGTAACCAAAAATACCCGGAGGAATAGGACCCTGGGCAGCAATTCCCCGGCCATTTAGAAAAATACTAATTAACTCTTCTTCATTTAAGGCAATAGAAATAGCCAGACGTAATTTTTTCGCCCGCTTACTATAGCCACCCACCGTATCATCTAGCATATTAAAAGCATAATAAAAACTACTAGGCTCCACACTGGTGCGTAGCTGAATACCTTTATTTAACAATTGAGAAGTAAGCCGCGGCTTGTCATATGCATCCATCGCGATAGCTTCGCCGAAATTATCAGAACCGATAGCCGACTGATCGTAATAGCCCTGCAAAAATTTATTCCAACGCGGTGTCGGTTCTTTCTCCAAACTAAAAACATATTTATCCACAAAGGGCAACCGCTTCCCTGCATCGGTTAAATATCCAGCTGCCTTATCGCCAGGTTCCCCTTCGGTTGGATAGTATTCCGCATGAAAATTGGGGTTGCGTTCCAGCACCATCTGTTTATTCGGGTTATTTTCGGTCAACATATAAGCGCCGGTACCAATGGGGTACCAACTAAAATTAATATTCCTTCTCGCCATCCCCGGTTGAGAATAAAAATAATCCGCTTCCCATGGCACAGGTGCAAAAAAGGACAAAGCTAACCAATAGATAAACTGCCGGTACTGGCCTATGAGCGTGATACGGTAAGTATATTTATCCAGTACTTGCGCCCCAGCCAACGGATAGTTTCTTAAATCCAGCCAAGGTGCCATCACTTTTTCTGCTCGCTGTTTATCATAGGCGGCACGCAATGTAGCAGCATAATCAGTAAGACCCAGAATATGCCCGGACATCAATCCCAAAATTGGCGAATTTACATCCGGCAATGCTAGGCGCTTTATTTCGTAAACATAGTCATCCGCTGTTAATTCGCGGGTTCCGCTATAAGGAAAATCGCCGAGTTGCGAGATGCCACGTAATTGATGCTCACTCAGATGGTGGTAACGATAGTTGCCCTGAGCATCCTTGGCAAAAGCCGGATGCGGCTGATAAAACACCCCTGGCTGGATTGTGATATCGTAAGTAGTAAAAGCAACCTGCTGAGGCAACGCATTTGACGGCAAAGGCTGATGATTGGTGTCCCAATAACGCACTACCGGCATGCTGCGTGCCGTAAGTGGAATCAAAGTGTAGGGACGCTTCAAATAATGGTATTGCAGCGGTGGCTCATAAACCTGAGCAATAAACATCTGTTCATCTACAGAGTAGGATTGTGCGGGATCTAAGGTTTTTGGAGGCGCGTCAAAAGAACCAAAACGCACATTTTCGCCATATTCCTTAAGGGGGTGAGGATTATTCCATACTTGATCCCTGCAACCAGATAGCAGCAGCATCAGCAGTATTAAACCATTCCTTACTCTTGATCTCTGCGAAAGGTGGAAATCTACCTCATTTCTATCTAAATGCCGCGAATTACCCATGTTTTATAAAATCCTTAATAGTCCCTTAATGTCTAAGATTTATACTATATCTTATAAAAAACTAGAATCCCATAGATAAAATCAGGTGATAGTGAGGCGTTATGGCATTTACCTTCTTCCGCAAAAAATCCAATGATACTGCTCCTACAAGCAAAAACCCTCAAGTGAAACCTAGCGCCTATAAAATGACTGGTTGGGACTGGGCTAAAAGCATAGCTTCTTTTGGTATTTACTATTTTTGCGTCGTACGCGGCAAGCAAGCACAAGAACCACCAGCACAACACTTTACACCGCCCCCTATCAGTCGAAAATTCTCGCTTGAACCAAAAGAGGTCAAAGTTTCTAATTCAGACATGGATGCCTGGGATTATGTTTCTGCAAAATTAACGTTACTCGGCTCAGAGGTAGAAACTGCTTTAAAATCCCAGAATTTAACTGATTTATCCAGAGTTAACGCCAATTTTAATGCATTTTTATCCCAATGTAGAAATCTTGAATTCTTGAAAGAAATAACTGAAAAATACGTAACCTGCGCCAGCCAAGGCGAAGATAGCCTAACTCATCAGCTGAATTTTATGGAAAAAGTGCACAATGAAATGCTGAAGATGATTGAAAGCAATAGCAAAGCAGTTAAACTCACAGAACAACTCCGTATACTCCAAGCGAATTATAGCCAATTACGCACTAAATTAATTTTCAAACAACATCAACCTGCTTTAGAAGAGCAATTACGCAAGCCACAAAAAGCACTAGATAGCGTCGCCCTAAAATTAGCCGAGCTTAAAAGCAACGCATTAAAAAAAGGCAAAGTACTTACTGGTGAAGCAGATGACACAAAACCATATGATAATACGCAGCTGCCGGAATTATCAGCCCACAATGATCCTAAGCAATATTTAGCACAACGCAGCCAAGAATTCCGTGATTTGCAAAATCAATTGCGTTCTATGTTCAATGCCCTGGGCATAACTGACATCCCTGAATACAAATGCTCCCATGAAATTTCAGATGACCCAGATGCAGAAGATAATTTGATTAATGAAATTGACGATACCTATCAAACTACTTTAGCGATATTGCAAACTTTACCCAGCAATCCTGCTTACTCAGCCATTGCCGGTGAAGTTGGCAAACTCACTGCCGATTATCGCGATATTTTGCCGAAGGTTAAACTCAAGCAAGGTGCAAAAGATGCAAAGAATGTGCGTCACGCTGAAGCGCTCAACCTAATAAGGCTAAATCCTGCACTGGAAGCTTTTTATGAAGAAATCATCAGCTCCTTTAGTTGCCTAATTACCGGCGCAGAAGGCGCAAAATCAAAATTGTTGGCGACAACACCCAGTGATGAAGAAACTTATGCAGATTATGTGATCGCAGCTGTGGGGCAACTGGATTTTATTCCAGGAATCACTTCAGCCTGTTCTTTTATAGATAGCATCAAAGAATATGTCTGCGATGTACTCAAGGAAGAAAAATTTGGAAAAATGCTAAATTGGTCTAAACATATTAAAAACCAGGCCTGGCTGGAAAAGTTCGCCATACTGCTGACACTTGCTAAACGTGAAGAAATTCTCGCCATGGTGAATGATGCCCAGACTGCCGCAGAAGAACCGCGCTTACAAGCATTGGTTAAACGACAAACCAAAACACTGCAGGAAAAAACCACTGCTAATAGCAAATTAGCCAAAAAAGCCAAGAAAGAACAAAGCGCTCTTTCGTCTAAAGTTCAGAAATCACGCGCTTATAAAAGATATATTTCATCAAGAAGCCCTGACAAAGAAGTATTTATAAGTGATTTAATTAGTAAAAGCCCTGAGCTCACTAAGCTTAAAGAAGTTGCTGACCAGGCAAAAAAACGTGCCACGCAAGCAGAAGAGGAGCTTTCAGCTCAGACGCAAGCCCTAAAAGTCACAACAGCAAAATTAGCCGCATTACAGGATAAGAAAACCAAACCCACTACAGGTGTGTTTACAAAAGTTAAAGACTTTTTCGGCTCATTAGCAGATAAAGCTGAAAAATTTAAACATAAACTTGATGAGACCATTACGACTAAACTCGGAACCTATGAAAACGTAGGTGATAAAATTGACACCACGGTGGGTGCAGGATTGGCAATAAAATATTTCACTAGTAGTGTCGCGGCAATTACCTCCAAGGATAATTTATCTCCCGGAAAAGATGATAGCGAATCTGCCACCATGCGATTATTACAACATTTAGATAACCAAGAGCAACAGACCAAACCCTCTCTAGCCAAAGCTTCTCAAACTGAATTAGAGAATTATTATTTATTTGCGCGCCAAGCTCCATCACCCTTAAGCTCGGCAAAACGTTCTAATTCTGGCCCCATGACTGAAAATTTAGATTTCAAGCATTTTTCATTTTCTCCTGAGAAAAAAGCAAAGAGGGAGTTCAAACGTCGAGACAGCCACAGCTTCTTAGGCAGTAGTCTATCCACCAGCAGCGATGAGGATATCCGTTTTATACCGCGCCCCCCTTCTCAATCAATATCAGTAGAATCGAACGGATAAAATATTCTGTCATGACAGCAAAAAACTCACTAGTGGTCCGGTTAACTACGGTGACCCTCTCCACTTGTGAAAGTTACGTTCTAGGTATTATTCCACTTCAAGTATTCATCAGAATGCTAAGCTTGTAATCTTAGCAGTTATGTCCTTTTGCTTATTTATCTTTCCAATCTCTTCTTGTTTCAAAGGAACTGGAATTTCTGGGGAATTAGAATGATTAAAAAAAGTGGAAGTACATGCCTCTGCTTTGTATTGTGCATAATTTCTAGAAAAATCCAATCTCCTATATGGCTTTCTTTTCTCCTCTTCATCTAATAATCCAAGCGGCGTACTTTCCTTAGCTGGACTTTTCTTAGGTGCTGACGGTATTGAGGTAAGTTTTAATGGATCAAAAGTATTCATCGCTTTTATTAAAGACCGGGCTCTTAGCCTCGATGATGGCACAGTGATTACTTCTTCGGAATTTTGTTTGGTTCTTCTCTTATTCGGATCAAAGTTTTCTAGAGCAGGATCAGAGACTTTAATTTTGCTGATGCTCTTTTTAGGCGTTAAAATTTTTCGAGGAGTCTTATCAGTTGGAGAAGGAGAAGGTAGTTGCAACTCTTTTGCCTTTCGCTTTTTTACCAAAGCAGATGCTAATTTTAGCGCCGCACCCATTTTGGTTGCTGGAGGTGGGGATTTTTGTGGGCTAACTAAATTCCTTTTGGGAGAATCACTAAACCACGTATCTTGAACATGCAAAGGTGGAGAATATGTATCATACTTTAATGTTGGGCTGGTTTGCTTGCTTTCTTTTACCAATAACTCTGGCTTTAATGCAGTTAATGTCCATATATCTTGTACACTTTCCTTTCTGCTGGTAGCTCCATTTGAAGATTGAGTTTGAATGGAAATACTTTTTAATAATTTTTCAGATAATTTAGCATGACTTAATAGTTTTGTTAAATCTTTCAGAGGAACAGATTGACTTGCGATATATTTTTTATCTGAATATTCTTCAAGCGCGATATTCTCATCCAGAAGATTATTTTCTATCAAAATAGGAAGAACCAGGTTTAGCGATCTAAAATCAGGATAAAAGTGACCACTCTTATTATCAATTTGGTAAATCTTGACAACACCTTCTTGGTTTTTTTGAAAATATACTGTTCCTGCTGATAAAACAGAATCATTGCGAGACAAACCAGCATGCGAAGAAATATTGGTATCTGGCTCACCCTCTGGTGAAAAAAATATCTCAAAGTTTTTTGTTAAAACAAACCGAGCACGATTTAGAGATGCGAATTCATCTTCAATTGCACTTAGATTTAATTTTTCTAATAATTTAGGCAGTTCATTAAGTGTATATCTAGTTCCAAAATGATGATCTTTCTTTTTAGGAGGATATAATTTTAATTTTATAACACTTAACTCTTTAAGTATGTTACTAGATTTAGTTGGGATTTCGTCTATTTCTCGCATAATTTTCTCTTAATTAACTTATAAAACTGTTAAGTATTTATTAATGTTATTTCTGTTTTATCAACTTCTATCAACAGAAAAGTAACAAGTTAATTTTAAGAGAATATTAAAAATCAAGAAAAATTTTAGCTTTAAAGATAAATGGTATCGTCCTACATAATACATTAGAAAAATACCCGAAATTAATCTTAAGGGCACCTCTAGAAATTATCTTTTTGTTCAATTCCGCGTTGGATTTGATTTTAAAATCCTCATTTACTCGCATGTAAACTCCGGTTTTAAAATCAAATCCGCCTTGACTTGAACAAAAATCTGAATTTCTAGAGGTGCCCTTAAACTATTTGCAGCAATTTTTTCCAAGCATAAAATGCAACCAACGCATTAGCTATGCCAATCACTAAAAATAGTTGTACACTAGAAAAACCAATTTCCGTCAATCCCATAGCCATCAATGCTGCCGCAAACATAAATAAGGCACCAATAATATTATTGCATGACACAATCCGCGATCGGTGTGCCGCTGAACTTTTCACTTGCATCAAAGCATAAAGCGGTACGATATAAAAACCACCGGCCACTGAAAGTAAAAATAAATCTAGGGCAATGCGCCAGCCGGTCAATCCTGATAAAAAAGCCATTACACCGCCACCATGTGGTAAAAGCGGCACCTGCCCGTGACTTGCCCAACACAAATCTAAAGTAAATACCGTCATCAACAACATGCAAATTGGGACATATCTTGCATGTACCGTCCCACGTAAAAATTGGTTGCACAATAAAGAACCTACCGCGATACCTACTGAGAACATCACCAGAAATAAAGTCACCACATGCTCATCACCGCCAATAATCGCCCTAGAATAAACTGGAAATTGCGTGATAAATATAAACCCCATAAACCAAAACCACGACATAGCTAAAATAGAAAGATAAACAGGACGATTCTCGGCTGTAAAACGCACCAAGCGCCATATGGCCTTAAAAATATTTGCGTGGATTTTTAATCCAGGATCTCCCAAAGGCACACGCGGTACAAATAAGCTACTGATCCAACCCAACACCGCTACACCAATGCAAATGCTAGATGCCAATAATGCCCCTGTCCTGGTTACTCCCAACTGCGTTCCTAAAATCGTACCAATTAGAATGGCAATAAAGGTACTACCCTCTACCAAACCATTACCTGCCAGCAATTCATGCGGCTGTAATAAATCCGGCAATGCGGAATATTTAATTGGACCAAAAAAAGTGGAATGCACACCCATTAAAAATAAAGTCACCATTAATATTGCTACATTACCAAGATAAAAACCCAGCAAACCCAAAGCCATAAATAGAATTTCCAGCAACTTCAAAATACGCACCAACAATGCCCGATCGTATTTATCTGACAGTTCACCTGCCAGAGTCGATAGTAAAAAAAATGGCAGAATGAACACACCTCCGCCTAAATTAACCAATAACTGTGCATGACTGATATTAGTGATTAATTCGTAGGTAATTAGTACCGCCATCGTCGATTTAAACGCATTATCGTTGAAGGCTCCCCAGAACTGGGTAAGGAACAGCGGCAAAAACCGCCGGGTTTTAAGTAGGGGAAATTGTGAGCTGCTCATAGGGGTTTTCCTTAGTTATTTTTTTTATCACGCTTTTGATTTGAAGTTTGAACCACCAGGCTCTGTCATCTGACTCCGCCATCTTTATACTCTGTCATCCTGAGCGTAGCGAATGATCTCCTTAGGTGGGCACTAGCATAGCATGACATAGCCCCTGACCTAAGCACTGTAACCCCCTCTTTCATTGTTTAAATAAAAATAACCACAGAACAAAAATAGTCATATTTTTTATTTAACTAGGACTTTGCCATCAATTTGGATGATACGTCGCCACCTTAATCACCGCCAGAATAAATATTTCAAAACCTGTATTGCGACAAATTAAATTCTATGCTCTAATGTTTTTATTATTTAATATTCGCATTGTTAATAATAAAATATGTAATTTTAAATCATGTTCAACATTGTTATGCCATTATCATTCATCACTCCAGAATTTAAATCTCAAAGGGAAGTTTACCATGTCCTGGCTAACCCAAACCCAACGTTTCCTACAATCGGATTTACTACCAGAAGACCAACTAATACCCTTAAGTTTTTCCGGCACAGAAACCCTATCCCAGCCTTTTAACTTCACCTTACAACTGGTTTCCGATGATACCGCTATCGAGCCCAAACACGTCCTAGCCAAACCTACCACCCTCACCATCAACCCAGGCAGCCGCA
>DASZQR010000003.1 GCA_035549555.1 Patescibacteria group bacterium | reverse complement strand
TCTGGTTATGCCTTGGATGATGTTCCAACCAAATATGGATGTTTCCTTTGCCTGCCTTGCGGATAAAATAGATAGCATTCTTAAATAAATTAAACAGGACATGTATTAGTAACAGCTCTTTGCCATAGAATATGAAATCATGCTGATTATCCCAGATAATTTGTGGTGTATCTTTAGTAAATCGATATTGTGCAAACGCCTCGTTGATACAGTGACGGGCAGAGCATTTCTGTGGGTGAATAAGTTTTTCTTGTCGCAAGCTTTGCAAATTAGTGAGTAGCATGTCAATAATACGATTTGCTTCAGTAGTTTTGTTTTCAAGCAGGTCGAGGGCAGTCTTTAACAATTCTAATTTAGCAGCAGGGATTTTAGGGATGTTAAGTTGGTGAGCGAGTGCAGCCTGATAACCGATGGTAAGTGGTGCTAACATGGATCTAATACCATTAGCTGTGTTTTTTAAAGTCGCTAAAGGGGTACGCATTTCATGGGCGATACTTGCACTGACAATGGTCATGCCTTTGAGTTGGTGCTCAACTCTAGCCATGTGTTCTTCGATGCGTTTTTTCTCGGTAATATTAGTGGCTACGCCTAAAACGCCAACGATGGTACCGTCAGCGTCTATTAATGGCACTTTATTAACTAAAGTAAGGATTCGGGTACCATTTTTGACGGACAACCATTCTTCTTCATTCGTAACACAATACCCATCTAGCGTTTTTTGGTCGCCCGCTTGAAATTTTTCAGCGGTGTCACCGTCTGGCAGCCAATTTAAATCATAATCACTTTTACCGATGATTTCTTCAGGAGTATTCAAGCCTAACAACTCAGCAAATTTCTTGTTACAACCTAAATAAATAGAGGCGGTATTTTTCCAAAAGATAAGTTGTGGAATGTGATCAAAAATAGTTTCAATTAGCAGTTGTTGCACTTGTGAATTAAAGGTATTCATCCATTTCCTTGGTATGGGTTGATTTAATCTCTCATAAATGCGTGATGGCAGCATGGATTCCATCCAGTAATTGAATTCGGCTTTGCAATGAAAAGTGGGCAGCATCTAAGGCTTCTTGCCATTTGATTTCATCCGTTCCGCAGAGACTGGCGACCAACTGTTGCGATTGTTGGCTGTGTTTGTCGCTATCGAGGTCAATGTGGCGTTGCAAGTAACATTTCAAAGTTTCTAGTGAATAATGTGAACCAGTGGGTTCAATCGTTCGCAGTAAAGTTGAAAATAAATTCGAGGTGATATATTCACGAGCAAAGGCTAATGAGGCAGCAATGGCATGGCTGTTTTTTTCTATGATGGTAAAAGTATCGGCGATAAAGCGCCTGGCCGGCACGGGTAAATCAGTTCGGGCTAATAGGCTGGAAAGTGGCTTATCGGCTTTTATATCGCTGATAAAGCCGGTTATGGGCTGAATATTGGCGCCACAATGTGACATAGCTTCTAAATAAAGGGCAAAGTGACTTAAGTATCTACCATCAGGAAGATGATCACTTTCTTCCTCACTTAAGAGGGTATTGATTAAATGGCATCCCATAGGGTTTATGGGCGGTGTCCAAAGTGGTTGCATTGAGGTCAGTTTGCCTTGAAGGGCTTTTAGCAAGGCCATAAAGTCCCACACCGCATAGACATGAATTTGGGTGAAAAGGCGTAGTTTTTCGATGGAATCGATTGCTGTTAACAGCTTATGCCGTTTAATCGCATCAGCCAAGGGTGAGATGGCGGCGATAATCTGCAATAATTTTGTGTGCACGCGCGCGTCCTCGCTGCTGAATTTCAGCTGCGGGGAAGCTGGCAGAAGGGGCAGAATTAACGGCGGAGCGGCCAAATTCGCTCCGCCATCAATCCCCCTTCTGCTCAGCCTACCCCATTCCTTGTTACTGTTGACCCGTTTTTGGACATTTCGTGCCTGCGATTCTGCTTCCACAATGCATTATGGACAGAAGGTTTAAACAAAATCGCAGGGATGTTCGCTGCTGATCCGAAAACAGGGCGAACGGAAATGTACAAAAATTGATCAAAAGTAAAAAAAGGAATTTTGCGCGGACGCGCGTTGGTGTAAACTTTACGGGTCATAATTTAAGCTCCTGGATTAGCTTAGATTGTGGAAGTGGCCCCAAGGTGTTCTTAGCACCGAGGGGCTGCGCCTATTATCTGCGCAACTGTTTTTGAAAGCAATACCTTAATGGTTTTTTAAGCTTATGGCATAGACTGGTCTGTACCTGGTGTAGTCAAATTTTAATTTTTACTCTGATGGTTCTTCACTCCTATCGAATAAGACTCTTTATTCCACATATAAGACCAACTTCCTACGTATCAAAAGAATGAAGTATCGCTGACTTAACTCTCTAAAAGCGGAAATTTGCTACTTTTTAAATGGTATGTTATTCATATTAGAAATCAGCTAATTTTGAGGCAACTATTTTTCGTATTGGAGTTTACAGGGTTGGCAGAATATCTGGAGTGTGGAATAATTAAAAAAATTAACCCCTTTTTTTAAAAAACATCTTTGTATTGAATAGAGATAATTTAAATAGCAAATTTTTATCAATATCATATTGGCAACATTTTACATGACATCACAAAAAAAAATAGATGATCCTAAATCCTCACCAGAGGCTAGGGCTAAAAGATTGCGTAAGCTGCGGAATCTAGCTAATCTTACGCGCAAAGAAATGTGTGAACATACCGGCATCAAAATCGATACTTTAATTGGCTGGGAAGTAGCTCGGCATGGAGGACTTTCAGAAAATGGCGCACAGAAGGTTATAGGTGAGTTAAAGAAAGAAGGGGTTATGTGCACAGCTGATTGGTTGCTTTATGAAATTGGTCAAGGCCCAACGATTATTCCAAACTTTGAAAATGTAATGCTTGAACCACCTCCAAATTCTAAGGTCATTTCTGATCAAGATAAACATATTATAGAAGAACTCATTTATTTTAGAAATCATAATCCAGGATCTGTAGATTTGGTTATTCATGATGACAGCATGAACCCATGTTACCAAAAAGGAGACTATGTGGCAGGAATCAAACGTTACAAAGATGATATCCAATCAGTAATAGGTTTAGATTGTATTGTGCAAACTGCCGATGGAAAATTATTGTTGCGTAAACTATTAACTGAAGGCAATAGTAAAAAGTTTAATTTGATTTGTACAAATATCAATTCAAATATAAGTGACCCTATAGTTTATAACATAGATTTGATTTATGCTGCGGCAGTTATTTGGCACAGGAAAAAAAATCCATAGGATTAACTGATTGCTAACAAATAATCTTTATGAGATGTGATTTTATCCTTATTTAAATTATATCTTGTGTTGGGATGAATGGTTGCGAAATAATGACCCAACACTCCTGGAATAGGCAATGCCTCATGTAAGTAATTTTCCCAATTTGAAACGGGTGCCCGCCAATCATCATCTGTAAAGAAAAAAGGGATCTTCTTCTTTGTTTGTAGTAGTTTAATGATTTCGGGTTGTGCCTCATTTTCAACTGAAACCTCGGCTAACTGCTCAATCTCATTCGCAGATTTTATAATTATCCATGTTGGGTTGCCTTGAAAATCAAGAAACAACATGCTTCCAGATGAGTCAATTAAGTAATATTCAGAAAATTTATTTTCCATAAAAAATTTATGAATAAACTCGAAATATTTTATGTTATCAAAACAGGAATTCATTTTAGTAATATAGCTTAATAAATTTAGAGAAGATTTTTCAAAGTATGCTTTTTTGCACTTACAAATAGCCTGGTTTAATTCTGCGGACATATTGTTAGATTCTTTCACAATAAAATGATCAATTATTCCAGAGTTAAACCATTTAATTGCCCTAGAATAATCAGCTACCCCCGTCAACATAATTTTTTTTACGGGATTATTTTCTAATTGCCTACACAGCTCATCACCATCCATTCCTGGCATTGAATAATCAACCAGCAAAGTTGATATACAAGAAAACCTGCTTTTATAGTAAATATATTCATGAAGATTTTTAATATCAGCTCTCATTATATAGTCGGGGAATAGATTGGTATCCCCTGACTCTAAAGGCGCAACTGAAGTAATTGATTTATTTATAATATCTTCAGCTTTTGGCGACAACCTCAATATCTCCAATGCTTTGTGTGGGGTGTCGCATAATTTTAAGGGTATATTTTGGTCAATCATAAATCCGAAATTTGACAAAAAATTTGAATCGTCATCAACTAGTAACACAGTTGTTGGGAAATAAAATAATGCTTGGGTAATATTGCTCATATGGCCATGCCTTGATTGTGTAAAATTTTTTCAGATGATAAATTGCAACTAGTTTTTCCAACACACTATAAAGATTTTCTAAGAAATATGAGAAGGAAATGTAAGAATAAATTCCGTAAAACAGTTTTCTTCCGCATGACAAGTGATGTCGCCCTTTAATACCCTCATCAATTCTTTGCAGAAATATAGCCCTAGATTGTGTTGCTGTGAACGATAGGTTGGTAAAAAAACTGATTCTAATTCATTGGAGGGTAAACCTATATCAGTATCTTTAATATACAAATAATTTTCATTTTTACCTTTTTTCGTTATTATAGATATCGTACCATTTTCAGTTCTTTGAGCACGATAAACACTGTTGCTAAATAAATTCAACAAAAGATTGTTGATATACACTTTATTTCCATTAAACAAAAAATCTTCTGAATGAGTAATCGACTTAGATAAAATAAGTCTTTCACGATCTGATTTATAAGGGTATTTTTCGATAGCTTTGTCTAAGCAATCACTCATTGAGCATAACTCTATTAGATTTCCTATATTAATCCTAGTCAAGTTTAGTTCCAGTATATTAACATATACATTAGCACAATAAGTGGCTTGAGAAGCAAAATTTAATGCTTTCTCTAGCATGTCAAAATGTCGCGGTTGAATATCAGGGAGATTGAGTTGATGCTGAGCAGCTTGTTTATAAGTATCAATTAACACAGGAAGATATTTTTTTACACCTTCAATACCTGAATGCACGGCTAAAAGAGGGGTGCGAAGATCATGTGCAATGCTTTGGCCTATGATTTCAAGGTGATTTTCAAAATTTTCTTTCATATAGAGGCTAACAGCTCCAATTAAAATGAATCGTGTTAAATTAATCCCGCATGTTAAATAGCAAAAACGGCTCCAATTTGGCATAAAACTAAATTAAAAATTCGAAAAACATGATAAATGCAAAAATCGTAAATAATTTAATATGTGATACAAAGTTAGCGAGGATTTATTCTATCATTTTTAAAGTTGGGAGAAACCACGAATCCTAAAATATTGCTAGATTTAACAAGAATATTGTGTTATTTTAAGTTTCTTAAATTAACCTTATGGAGATTAGTTATGAAAAAGTTTAGAACTAATGCAAAGAATGTAGGCAATAGCTACCAATTCTAAAGTTAAACGCGCCAGTGTTATCAATGCTGGCGCAGTTTTTAATTCTCAAATTGTCTTCCACTCATGCTTATTTTAAACAAGTGTCAAAACAAAAATTTTTAATTTTATTTTACTTTATAACCGCTTTTGGATCTTCCTTAAGCAGCGTTTCGACATTTTTCAGCATAGATCCTTATTTTAAAAATATTTATTACATAGGCATAGCTTTGGGCGCTAGGACACTAGCTGCTTTCTTATTTAGTTATTTGGTGCCAAAAATTATAGCATGGTTTGGGATATCTCGCGCATTCATACTTTCACAAATTTTCGGGGGCTTATCTTTAATTGTTTTACTTTTAGGGTTTCAGATAAAGAATTTTGCTCTTACGTTGCTGGGGATAATGTTAACTGGCTTACCCGGTGTCCTTGTCGCAATATTATTATCCATAACATTTAAATTAACAACCAAGGATGAAAGTTTGTTCAGAAAATACTCGGGTAATAGGGAGTTAAGCGCAAGCATTGCCTTACTGCTAGCGACGGCAATATCCCCGCTCCTGCTTTTAAAATTTAAAATAAATTTTATAATCTTAATTGATGCCATAAGCTATGTTTTAGCGCTCATTTTATTGCATTTTATAAATGTCCAGAACAATAGTGCACTAGAAACAAGCAGACCATTAAATTTGTCTAAGCGCAAAATATTCTTAAATGCTGATACAGTGACCTTTTACACTCAAATAAGCATATCTTTACTATTAGCTGGATTAATACCCTTATTATCTTCATCTAGTCAACTTGGAATAATTGAGGGAATGCCGAAATTATTGCAAGAATGGTTATGGTTGATCGAACAATTAACCGGCATTATAGCCTGTATATTTTATGTCCACATATCAAGATTCATCAAAAGCAGTTTGTTATCTAAATTTTTATTGTTAAATAGTGTTTGGCTATGCTTGCTGCAATTTAATATTAGTTATGCAATTTTTCCTGCATTAGCCATAACCAGTTTTTTCATGCAACTTTCATTTTTACGATTCAGGGATGATCTAATTTTGATGGCTGGAAATGACAGCACGTTAATTCATGCCTATTCGGCTATAACTTTAGCGCAAAAAAATTTCATATATTTCTTTTCGCCGCTGTTGTTAGCCACCATCTTTAATCTGTCCAAAAAACAATCAATTTTGATTATGATATCATTACAGCTAATACTATATCTAACTTATATTTTTATTAGAAAATTTTTATATAGGGATAGCCTCTATAATAGAAAAAGCAGTGCTTGTTCTTAATACGGAGTTTATATGAAAATTTGATTCTTTCAACAACAACTCAAAATCGGATAAACTACGCTCTTTTCCCCCATGCGTAACTAACATATTGATATCGCCTAGAAAAATACTTTGTAAATTATTTCCATTATCTATTAATTTTTCAATGATTAAGATCTTAGATCTTTTTGTTACAGCTTTTCTGCAATTTTTTAGTATGGCTTTTGCATTATCATCATCCCAATCGTGTAATATCACTTTTAATAGATACAAATCTCCTCCTGCAGGAATAAAATCAAAAAAACTTCCCGATATAATTTCACAGCGATTATTTAATTCTAAACTATTGATATATTCGTTTGCGGGTATTGTAACATGAGCTAAATCAAATGATATGCCTTTTGCTGAGGGATATTTTTTTAAAATGCTGCCAATAAAATGGCCTTTTCCGCCACCGATATCAACAATATAATTAAACAGAGAAAAATCATAGACAGATAAAATAACATCAATAGTAAATCGAGACCCTGTCTCCATCGCGTCATTAAATATTTTAGCTTTTTCTGGATTAAGGTTTAAATATTCCCAATAATCCATCTTGGTTGAATGATAAAACCCCACTTGACCAGTTTTAACGCTATGCAATAAATTTGCGGCAGCATTATATAAAGATTCACCGCATAAGATAATAAAGTTTTTTGCAGAATTATTGGCAGTTGAGGTTAATGGAAGCGCTAAATCATTTAAAGAAAATTCTTTATTTTCATTTTCAACAAAGATGCCTAATGAAGCTAAGCATCTCATCACTCTATACAGTGCGCAAGGTGAGGCCGAACAAAGCTCTGCAAGCTGCTCAATTTCTTTACTACTCTCCAATAAATAATCAGCAATGTCCAATTTTGCAACTACGTACAAACACTGCGTGATTTCATAGCCATAAATATATTGTAACATTATTATTATGTTCTCCAGATTAATGTCAGTTAACGCATCCCCGCGATTTATAAAGACTTGGAAAAATTCGATAGGGATTAAAATAAAAATCCTTGGATACCCCTAATATACATTGGCTTATCAGATTGCTATGATCACTATAGTAAAGTGGAATAACAAAAGCTTCACTTTCAATATATTTTGCTATCGCATTATAATCTTGAAATCTTTTATGTGAAGAGGGTTCAGAAAGGGCTATATTTAACAAATTATCAAGCTGAAACCCTTTGATGTTAGCTACATTTGCCCCATTATGCGCAAAGGGTTGCAAAACCGTATAGGCTTCACGATTTTTTGCAACATAAAGCTCCATAAATGCATCAGCTTTATGGTTCTGATATAAGGACAACAGTATTGAATAATCAGCATCATAAATGAATTTCATTGAAATATTATATTTTTTGGCTGCTTCAATCAGTGCATTTTCTTCGCATGTATTCTTACTATCAATGTGGCGATGCACATAAACAATAGCCATTTTGTCTTTTAAACTGGGCACTTGTTTGAATACTGTCTCAGGGTTTATTTTTGGTTTAGATATAGGAGACATATTCGCTATTGATCCTCCTAATCCTGTAGGAATAATGCCATAAGCCTTATGTGAGTTTGATACACAGAATTCTACTTTGTGTTGGTCGTATATTTCTGCGGAAATAGCTTCTCTGACTATTTTATAATTAAATGGGAAATGGAAATTATTTATTACAAAAATCATTGTAATATTAGAATTGCTTTTAATTGTCTTATAATTATCGTCCTGCAAACCATTTAAATCAGAGGTTCTATACATAATGATGCCGTCAGGCCTCTCTGTTTTAAGAGATTCATGAACTTTATTCTTATCTAAATAATAGAAGATTATGCCATCATTTTTTATATTTAATGGATCATAATAATGGGTATTTTTCTTTAGAATAATATAATCATGATTCAAAGTATCTAAAAAATATGGCCCAGAGCCTAAAAGTTCTCCTGACAAGTTTCGCTTAGTAATAACAGCGTTGGGTGAGGCTAGTTGAAAAAGAAATATGGTTGGATGTGTATTTATTTTAAATTTGATCGTAGTAGCATTTAGCGCCTCGACCTGGGGATTCTGTTTATTGCATCCAATCAAACCCTCTAGCTCTAAGCTGACTCGACTTTTATTACTGCAGACTCTCAAAATTGAATTTACAACATCCTGAGAAGTCACCTGGCTTCCATCAGAAAATTTATGATTATTGTTCAAAGTTATTGTAATCGTATTGTGTTGTTGGTCAATATCCCAGGATTTAGCTAAGATTGGTTCTAATTCTTGGTTGGGATTTATAGAAACAAGTGGCTCAAACACCAGGGGAAGCGTATATTTTGTATGTGCTTGAAGAAAAGATATTGGATCAAACTTTCCAAAACTGACAGGAACAGCAAAAATTAGAAAATTTTTATATTGTTTCCAATCATTGATAGGATTGCTCGCAGGGGTGGCCAAAGTATCCACTGCAGAAAACAACAAAAAAATAATTATAAAGTAGCGGAAAATTAGAGCACTCATAAAAAAATCTTGAAGCAGCATAAAAGACCGAGAAAGTTAACTACAACCATACATTATATCCTTATGTGCCATTTTAACAAAGTATAGACTTTATCTTAATAACTTCTTCATCTGAAAGTTGTTCTTTTAAAATAGCAGTATTAAAAATATGTTGAGCAATTTTCTTTGCTAAATATCCTTGATTTGCATTTATATAGATAAAGAATAAATCTATCCATGGACTGAGAGATTGCTCATCCAACTGTGCTGCCTCATAAAATGCGGTCATAGCCATTTCAATATTTCCAGATAGCTCTAAACATTTTCCATAGTAATATGCATTCATACCAATCGCTGGGGGACCTAACTGAATTGCTTTTTTAAACATTGGTAATGCATCTTGATAAAGTTCATTATTAGAATAAAAGAGGCCTAGCTCACTATATCCTGTAGAATCGTGTTTATCCAAGTCTATCATTTCTAACAAACAACTTTCCGTATATTTATAATCCTGATTGCGCATTGTCCATTTAGATTTGGTTTGCAGTAAAGTAAGAAGATTTTCTTTTGCGCTTATTTCTTCAAAGACTGTTTCCCCTATGATATTGCGGGCAATTTGCTCGGATTTATCTAAGCAATCTTGCTGAAACGCTTTGCCCATATCAATCACCATTGCTAAGCCTCGATAGACTACTGATGCGTAAATTTTATTTAAAAATGTATCATTAGATTGATGCTCTATAATATCAATAAGTCGTTGAGCAAAACTTAATATTATGTTCTTATATTCAGAAAATTGATTGTGTCTATAGAAATAAACCACAAGACGATTTAACAAAATTATTTCTTCTCGACTTGGAATATTAGTTTGTGTAAGACATTGTTTTGATAGCTGAATTAACCCAGTCAAGTCTATAGTAGCTCCAGAGGACAAACAAACCTCAATTTTTGCTGTTTCCTTTGCGGTTTCAAATTCCAAATTAAATGGTTCTATTTTTATTTCATAAACCTTATTGGTAATAATTTCTTGCGAAAGACCATAACGCATCATTATATAAATCCAATTGATTAGCTCTCTCAAATTAGAGTTTGATTGCTCAAAAGAAACTTTATTTGCAGAAGCGATAGCATTCTTTTTAATCATTGAAGAAATATCATTAAATTCTTTCATAAATTCTGGTGATTCATGGGCAACTAATTCCTGAAAAAAACCGGATTTAGGAATTCTTTGAGGGAAAAGTATAATTTCGCGAAAAGATAAGTTTTGGCTAAACATTTCAGCGTAAAACCTAGAATTTAAGGTGGCGTTTTCATGTTTTTTACCCAAATATCCACATGTTAAATTTTCAAATATCATCACGTATTATCCTTTTTAGTAAGTACTTGCACCTTAAAAAAACCGTTTACCTAGCATGGATGTTAGGATTCAGAATCCATAGTAGAAGGCGGTCACATAGTTATCTTTATGACTTAAAAACTATAGGGTTTTTTCTTCCCAAGGAGGTGTTTTACTGACAACCCCCTTTAACCAGCTAATATTTTTAAAATTCAAAGGTTGCTTACCTGTGGCAAGATAAATATTTTTAAAACCGTTAATAAAAATTTCTTCACTAACTATCTCACCTTTTATACCATTACCTAGATCTGCATCAATGTATATCGGTGTCTCTGGAAGGAAACCATCACAAGAAGATAAAAATTGATTTGCCGAAGTAAATAACAGAAAGTTTTTATTATATCTGCTTGCCGATAATTCCCACATGGTGTGGGTTAGTGGATCATCATCGATTAATATCGCATCTATTTTATGCAATGTATTACTTATATTTTTTATTGGAATAAGACTGACGAGATCCTTGGGTATTATGCTAACCCCGAGGGCTTCACATTGCAGCAAAATGTTACGATCGTCAATATGACTTGTTACCAATATACTTCTATCATTAATAGATAGGTTTTGTATGAGGTCGAGACCAGTCTCTTCATATCCTATAAATTCATAGTCAAACAAATAGGTTACATTATTTTTTTCAATTTTTATATTTTGAAACCAATTTTTTATCTCATCAGGAGAATGAAATTGGTGTAACGTTATTTTTATATTTTCCATTTTGGTATATTGTTTAATTCTCTCTTTCCATAGTTCATGTATTGAAATATCATCATCTACAATAGCCAAGTGCTGCTTATCGTAGAGATGCAAGATGGGTACAAACCAAGAGGGAGATGGAGTTTTGGGTAGACAAACTTTCACCGACGTACCTTTTCCCAGCTCTGATTCAATTATTAATTTCCCACCCCATGAATCAAGGGTATTCTTTGCATAATACACCCCTAATCCATGACCATCCTGCTTGCCGTATGTTACACCGGGTTGACCAAGAATTTTTAAAACCTCAACTGGGATACCTCTGCCATTGTCTTGAATCCAGATCTCAATTTTTTTTTCATTACTTAAAAGCTTAATCGTTATTTTTCCTGTGTCTGTCAAAGATTCGACTGCGTTATTAATAAGGTTAGAAAGTATCCGTTTAAAGTCAGAAATCTTAATCATAGCAAATAAGCCATAAGAATCAGAATTAAATATATTTTCAATTTCAATGTTTGGTTTTGACCTATATTGCATTCTCTTTTCAGTAATTAACATGTTGATTACGCTAGAAAGCAACTGTTTGGTAAAATGCTCATCTTCTTCGATTTGTTGAGTTAATGGATTTATTGAATTTTTCTTTAGTAAAGTATTTGCAATATCTCTAATCCTCCATACGGCATTCCTAAATAAAATTCTATTATCTTCAGGTAATGTCATTGTGGATTGAATAATCATATCTAGAGCTGCTAATGGTGATCTAATATCATGAGCGACTTTTAAGGCGGTTCGAGATAACTCTTCTTGTAATTTCTTGTGCTCAGTTTCCGTAATAAATTTTTTCAAGTATGCGCGAGATTGTAATATTTCATGAATGAGTTTTGATATTGCCTGGTTGATTCTTTCTTCTTCAGCTGTATAGCGAATATTGCTGGTGAGGAAATCTTGTTCATCTTGAATATTTTCAAGCATTTCTATTTTTTTAGCGAGCAACTCGATTTCGGCAATAAAGTCATTAAAACGAATAAATTCAGTTTCGAGGTTAACTGTTAGTCGCCATCGTGCCCATAGATATAATGGAATAATCAAAATCGACATTAATAATTCCAGCATCAAGAAAGGCATAAGAAATTTGTTAAAGTTGGTATTGTAGGAGTAGTAACCCCAAGTTACTTTTGCTTCATCTTGGATAGGTATCAATTTTCTTGATAACTCATTGGTTGCAGAACCAAATTGCTGAATAATTATTTTTTGATTATCCGTGATCAAAAAATCCGAAAATAGACCTGTAGATTCTATAAGCTCAACTTCTCTGACGATTGAAAAATTATCCGAATCTATGAGATTGACCAAAACATGTTGGGGAACAATGGTTATCCAAGTTTTAACTTGTTGATCGAATGTTTGTCGTGAGAAAAAATAGGTTCCAAAAAAAATACAAATGCCAATTAGCATAACCAAGCTCAATACCGAGACTGAAATTTTTTTTGAAAGTCTTTCACTTAGAGATTTGCTATACGTGGCCATTATTTCAACGTCCGTGATCTGAGATGCAAATATCCATAACAAAACTTCCTATGGGGTTATTAGCAAGCAAGCCGTCATTTGTAAACAATAAATATGTTAAAAAAACATTGACAAGCAATTTCTTAACAAATATCATGTTAAAAAAACGATACTGAAACCCATAAACCTGTTATAGCTTTGATTAAAACACTTACCTTATTGCGCTGGAAAAGTGAAAACGGGAAATTTTTGGATGTTAACCTCGACTAATTACGCTAATTCACGTTATGAGGATTTATACTCTAGATTTCGGTAGAGCATGACTGAAACCCCATATTTTTCAAAAAACATGGGGTTTCAGGCACGCTTTACGATACAAACTGCGTGTCATTTTACTAACTTTAACTAAAGGAGAAAAGCCATGAACTTCACTATGAAGAGCGTGTCCACCAGCAATGCTGGTCTTGTTGCCCGAGGCTAATCGGCAATACAGCGCCATACAAAGCCACTAACTTTGTGTGGCGCCTTTTTACTAAAAATGACAAGGCGGAGAAAAGCCTCATGACTCATGTTTATATACCAAAATTTAAACCGATTGTCCAATACCATCGCTTTAATGAGCAACTTTATTTTAAAGCCGCTGGAAAAGCTAAAGCCATTGCAGATCCCTCGGGGTTTATTTACTCACTTTGTCAGCTTATTGATGGTAAAAAAAGTGTGGAATTAATAAAAAGCACCTTGAAAAATCAATACCCTCAAGAAGTTAATTACCTCGAAGAGGCGCTTAGGGTTTTTGATGAAAATTATTTATTGGAAGATGCTTTTTTGAGTATGCCAGCAGCCCTTACGGATTATGATGCTAAGCGATGGAGTAGGAATATAGAGCTTTTCGGTCTTTACAGCAAGATAAATGAAAATAAGTATGCTCATCAATTACGATTAAAAACTATTAAAGTCGCCCTTTTCGGACTAGGTGGTTTGGGTTCTCATATTCTCTATGATTTAGTCGCTATAGGAGTTCAAAACATCCGCGCTGTTGACTATGATAAGGTAGAGCTTTCTAATTTAAATCGTCAAATTCTTTATAATGAAACTGATTTGGGTACCTCTAAGACTGAAGCTGCAAAAAAACGTATTGATCAGTTTCTTCCAAGCAATAATATTACTTTTATAAATAAAAAAATTACCTCTGAACATGATATAGGATTAATTATCAAGGATTGTGAAATTGCTATTTGTGTAGCAGATAAGCCTAAAAAGGAGATGTTGGGTTGGCTTAATGCTGCTTGTGTAAAGCATAAAGTAATTTTCATTAATGGAGGGGTTGATGTTAACCGAGCATTGTATACTACAGTTTCGCCAGGTGAAACTGGATGCATTGAATGCTGGAAAAGCAATGTGGCACAAAAAGATTCTTTGGCTCACGAACTATTGCAATTAGAGCCGGCAGAGGATTCACCAGATGCGCCAGCAGTGGTCAATTTTGTATCATTACTGACGGGCTTAATGCTCACAGAGTTTTTAAAAATCGCAACCAAAATTTCCCGACCGCAGGCATTAGGTCGTTTAATGTCAGTAGATTTTGATACGGTTCAAATAGTAGAAGCGGAAAGTTGGGAAAAAAATCCCGAGTGTTTAGTGTGCGGAGCACATTAGCCATGGAGGAGCTTCTATTAAAGCAGCATGAACTACCAAAATTTAGTGAACTCTTGCCTGAACATTTAGAGCGCAGATTGGATGAGATATTATCATTAAATCGCAATGATCTCAAAAAAGCCCTTACAGAGAGGGATGTTCATACTTGGGAAACTCTAATGAGACCGCTGGAGATAATGGATACGCGCTTGAGCGAAGTATGGATACCTATCCAACAGATGATCTCAGTATCCCCATCAAAAGATTTGCAGGATGCTTATCAGCGATGCTTATCTAAATTGTCGGAATATGCCGTAGCGTTGGGACAAAATCTTGATCTTTATCAGGCGATGGAATCAATACTGAATAATAAAGAAGAAAATATTCTTAATCAAACACAAATTAAGGTCTTAGAAAATTATTTGCAGGTTTTTTATCTATCAGGAGTTCATTTGCCTGACAACCAAAAAACTATATTAATTGAATTACAACAAAAACTGCTGGAGTTAGAAAATCAATTTGAACAAAATGTGCAGAATGCTACTGCCAATGGATATCTGATGGTAGCTGAAAGTTTCGAGTTGGAGGGTTTGCCAGCAGAATTCATCCAGGCGGCAGCACATAAAGCTAATATTCAAAAAGAACAAGGCTATCTTTTGGGGCTTGAAGAGTCATCTTACCTTACAGTACTGCAGTGTGCTCAATCGCGTCAATTACGAGAAAATCTTTATAAGGCATATATCACACGTGCCTCAGAGCACGACGTGAAAGGTAATAAATTTGATAACGGTGCAATCATAGATCAAATTCTTCTAATACGGTCACAAATGGCTCAAATTTTGGGTTTTGATAATTTTGCACAACGTTCTCTTGCAATGAATATGCTCAAGCAACCAAATGAGGTAGAAAAATTTTTATTAGATCTTGCCAATAAATCCATTCCAGCAGCAAAAGAAGAAATATCTAGACTAGAGTTTTTTGCCAAAGAACAAGATGGAATCATGAAGATAGAACCTTGGGATATAGAATACTACACAGAAAAGCTAAAGAAAAAATTATATTCCTACAATGAAGAGTTATTAAAGTGTTACTTTCCTGTTGATAAAGTTTTAACAGGTTTATTCAATCTTTCCTATCAATTGTTTGACATTTGTATTGAAGAGATTCCTAACCCGGATGTTTGGTATCCTGATGTTCGGCTATTTCGGATATATGGTAAGAATAAAAATTTACATGGATACTTCTACCTTGATCTATATTCAAGGCCAAACAAGCGTGATACATCATGGATAGAGCAATACCGCACACGTTGTCGTGCAGAGGATGGAAGTTGGCAAATACCCGTAGTGTTGCTTATGTGTAATTTTCATCCGGCCGAAGGACATAAGCCCCCGCTGCTTAGTCATGAAGATGTACGGTATTTATTTCATGAATTCGGCCACACACTGCATCATTTATTAACTGATGTAGAATATTCTGGAGTTTCAGGCATCAATGGAGTTCCGACCGATGCACTTGAAATACCTAGTTTATTTATGGAAAACTGGATTTGGGAGGAACGAGTCATTAGGCAGATATCTAGCAACTACAAAACAGCAGAACCCCTCCCTGCTCACATAATTTCTAATTTAAACGCGTCAAAAAATTTTAATGCGGCCATCAAATTGGTTCAACGCATTCGATTAGCCTTAATAGACATACGTTTGCATTCAGAATATTCACAAAATATTCCTGGTTATATTAATAATGTATTGAATGATGCAGAAGAAATTTTTTCATTTCTTCCCAGTTGCATGGATGATCGTTTCCTGCATAGTTTCAGTTTAATTTTTTCTTATGGGTATGCTGCAAAATACTATAGCTATTTATGGGCAGAAATGATTGCTAGCGATATTTTTTCTAAATTTAAAAATCATGGACTTTTTAGTAAAGAAGTGGGGCATTCCTTTATGTCATTATTTTTACAGTCTGGAGGCTCGTGTGATCCTATTGAACAATTTAAAAAGTTCCATGGTCGTAACCCTTCTGAGGATGCCTTGTTGCATTACAGAGGAATTAGGAGATAAAAATGATGATCAATAAAAATTTTAGGTTACTTTTTTCCGCTTTTTTAATATCTTCTGTTGGAGATTGGCTATTTCGTTTAGCCCTGCCTTTACTAATTTATAAAATGACTGGGTCAGCTTTAGATATGGCTATTGCTTATGCTATGACCTTTTTACCTTTTGTTTTAGTGACTCCTTTTGGCGGAGTCATCGCAGATCGCTGGGAACGTCGTAAAATTCTTATATATGCAGATTTCTGTGCTTTTGTGTGTACACTGTTATTAGGGATTTTAGCTTTTTTTACACATAACCTTTATATATTTTGCTTTCTAATTTTTTTAATTTCTGCATTTACTTCCTTAGCTCATCCTGCTTTTCAGAGCATCATACCTCAGCTGGTCCCTAAAGGAGAATTAGCAAAGGCCAATTCCCTAATGAGTGTAGTAGATAATTTATTACTGTTAATTGGGCCATTAGCGGGAGGGCTTACGATTGCTATTTTGGGTAGCTTGAATGCGATATTTTTAAATGCTGCATCATTTATACTTTCAAGCACGTTAGTATTTTTCATTAAAATATTGAATGATATTTATGATGAGAGCGAGGGAAAGTATATCACCTTTAAAACTATTTTTAAGGATTTAACAGAAGGTTTTAATTATGTATGGAATCATAATCCCACTATAAAATATGGTTGTTTATTATTTGTATTTGCTAATTTTGGTTTACAGCTTTTTTATGCCAATTTTATATTTTTTTTAGCTAATTTTTTTCATTTAAATCCCAATCAAATTGGTCTTACTTTAGCGCTCTCAGGAGTAGGTGCCGTGACAGGAGCATTAATAGCTCCTATGGTTGGTAAATATTATAACGCAGGACGATTAATCGTCATCTGTTGTTTGCTTGAGGGTTTGATGGTGCTAACTTTATTAGGCGCCGCCAATGAATACTATATCGCACTATCTTGGGGTATTGCCTCTGCCTTTGGTTCTATTACGATTGTCACTTACTTTACCTTGAGACAACAAGTTGTTCCCAGTAATTATTTAGGTCGATCAATAGCTATCACACGTCTCATTTCGTATTCAGCTATTCCTGTAGCCTCCATTTTAGGAGGGTGGATATTACAAATTACTTCTCATATTAATTATTTAATCTTAATCAGTGGCGTAATTATGATTATAAATGCATGCGTAGGATGGTTCTCACCTTTAGGACGACCCTCAGTAAAAAATGTTGATATCAATAAAGTTGAATCTTATTAACCCAAATATTTTCTGAGTGACTAACTAGTACAGTGGAATTAATTATAACCTCATTGAATATCTCTTTATTAAAAGGATGAATAACATGCTACAGCATCTACCTTCACACCTGCACAAAACACATCAATTAGTCCATGCTGAATTTATTACGGATCATGAAAATGGCAATGGTATTTTCGATCTTTATAAAATAAGAGATTGTCATAAAATATGGGAAAATCCTTTATTAAAAGCTTGTGTGTCAGGCCTACTTACATTTGAAGATTTTCGTTTTATTTTTTCACAGTATTATTTGTACAGTAAGAATTTTACACGACTTTTAGCTGCATTTATGGTGAATTGCGAAAGCGACATTTACAGATCAAAACTCTCGGAAAATTTATGGGAAGAAGGTGGAGGATCAGATATAGAAAAAAGGCATGCGGAAATTTTTCGACGTTTTTTAGTTGATCATTTATATCTAAATCCATTAGAAAATATCGTATTTGAACCATTTACGCAGGATTTTTTTCAACAATATTTAGATATGTGTCTTAACTACAGCTCCCTTGAAGCTGCTGCAGCTCTTTCCCTGGGAACGGAGAGTATCGTTCCTAAGCTTTATCAGATTTTCAGGCAGGGACTTCGTGCTATTGGGTTGCAAAATAAGTCACTGCATTTTTTTGATTTACATATTCAATGTGATGATGATCACGCAAAAACATTGGAAGATATCTTATTATCTTATAAAGACGAGGCTAATTGGTTACATCTTTGCAAAGCCGCGATTATTCGAGCTTTGGATTTGCGTGATGTCTTTTTTGAAAATATTTATAAGCATATTTCTTATAAAAAAAATTTAGATGAACTATCCAAAAGTGTTACGCAACAACCTGCGGGTATTCATAATAATTTTGATTTTGAAAATTTACGCAGTACAACCTCCTTTTCTGGAAATTTATTATACAAAAATCAACAAAAGGAAGGGAAAATTAATTTCTTTGTAGAGAGAATTCCCTTCCCGTCCTATGTCCTAGACCCCAGATTGGTAGAAATTCCATCCGGGCATACTAATGAGCAGCATAACCATGCGCATGAAACCTTATTTCTTATTTTAGAAGGTTGTGGCAATGTCATTATTGGTGAAAATACTGTTCATGTGAAACCCGGTGATATTGTTTTTATTCCCCGCTGGATTACTCATCAGACATTAAATACTGGAAGCGTAAATCTGCGATATTTTGCTGTTACTGATTATGGGTTTACAAAAAACTTTCCTGAGAACACAGACATAGTATATCGCAATATACTTGAGAAATGATACATGACTAACTTAAAGCAGTTAAATAAAGCTGAAATATTTACTCAATTGCATTATGGGAAAAATCCTTTAATTCTACCAAATGCGTGGGATGTCTTGAGTGCGAAGCTATTTGCTCAAGCAGGTGCAAAAGCTATTGGCACCACTAGTGCAGGGATTGCTGCATCGTTAGGGTTGTCTGACGGACAAAAAGTACCGAAAGAAATGTTCTTATCCATTACAGAACAAATTGTAAATGCTGTCGATGTGCCAGTAACTGTTGATATAGAAGCTGGCTACGGTTTTGATTTACTCAGTATCTGCGATACAGTAAAAAAAGTGATAGATATGGGCGGAGCAGGAATTAACATTGAAGACACTATTTTTGATCCTTCTATTAAACTAGAAGATATGTCTGAGCAATGTAAAAAAATTTCTGCAATTAAATCGACTTGTGAGAATTGTAATTACCCACTTTTTATTAATGCACGAACCGATGTTTATTGGTTAAATCCTTTGCCAGAAAAAATATCCTCTGAAACAGCCTTACGCCGTTTGCTCGCCTATCAAAATTGTGGCGCAGATGGTCTGTTTATACCTGGGTTGACTAATTTATTTGAAATTTCGCGCTTGGTGCGAGCCGTAAGCTTGCCAGTAAATATTTTAGGTGGTGCTTGGGTTAAATCCGCTGCTGATCTAGCGACAGCAGGCGTCTCTAGGATTAGTGTTGGTTCGACACCTTGCAGGGCAACAGCAGCCTTTATTCAAAATATGGCGCATCAATTGATTGATCAAGGCGATTTTTCTATTTTTGAAGACACTCCATCTTATCAGTGGCTGAATGAACTTTTTAACAATACATAATTTTCCTGGGAGGAATTAAGGAACAAAGCATGATTGGTATCCAATTTAATTCATATTTCTTGAAAGATGATGTCTTGATGCAACTTTTTTTGCATTTGCTTGAACGCAATCCAAAGCCTCAAAAAATGAGTAAAACAATATACAGAGTTTGTTTGGCTATACAAATACTAGAAATGATCGGTAATAAATTTCCTCAGCAAATTGAAATTGATTCTATTGAGTTGATGCTTAGGCGATTTAGTAATCGAAAGTTAGCTAGGTCTGCTTTTAATAACGCTTGTGAGATTGCAGTGAATGTTGATGAAGTCGCATAGAAAGCTGCTTAATAATATTATCTGGTATAAATTGGAAATTAAGTTCCTTCGTAAAAGAAATTGAAGATGCGGCATTTACCATAAGAAAATGCATGCATAAAAGATAAACTAAGAACCTTGAATAAAAATTAATAACTTGTATTTGATAATACAGTATTCTTTTTTGAGAGAATGCTCATGATAATTATAACAAAAAAAGTAAATGAAGTAATTAGTGTTGCCGATGATATTGAAGTTAAAGTGTTAGAGGTTGCAGAAAACTATGTCAAAATGGGAATTAATGCCCCACGAGATATTTCGGTTTATCGCAAAAAGATTTATAAGCCTGCTGAGTTATTGAAGTTAAAAAAATCAAAGTAGCTATACTATTCTAGATACTGATAGTTTATCTTTTTGTGGCTATCGGGAGATAAATTATCTTGAAATTCCTATGGTGACAAGTTTTACCTACGAACTAAATAAAAAGTTCACCCCAAAAGTTGATAATTCCAAACATTGAGAATTATCAATTAAAAGTTTACCCTTCGTTATGCGAGCCCACTCCATTTTCTCATCATTTCGTGTAAAGACTCTCCTATCACCGGCTATTGACACTCAATAGCAGCCATTACTATTTGGGTATTTGCTAAATTATCAACAGTACCAATTTTAAGAAGTCGTAACTTAAGGTGGGGTTCAGCCATTTCCATGTCTTCTCCTAAATCCAGAAAAACTTCATCGACACGCTTGCTCTTATCCGCACTGTCTAAACCACCGGCAACCCAACTAAATATACCAACTACCTTTTCGGGAGGCGTATTAGGTTCCTCAGCATGAGCGATAAAAGGAACCAAAATGCCTGCTGCTTGAACAAGACGTTTGCTCGAAGCTTTTGAAAGGGATTTCCTGATAAGGAAAATGTTTTGAGCTTTTTCAGGGAATTCAAGGAGTATAATTTTACTGCTAGGTGCTTGCATTTCCAACAAATGCTTTATTTTGCTTCGGATTTCCTCCCAAGGCTGTGTGCCCAGCCAGTGCAGCCAAGTATGGTTGACCAGCTCTTTTTCCCGCTCTTTTTCAGTAAAGAATTTTTTTAATAGTTTTATCATGACAAGCCATTTGCGTAAATGTAAGGCTCACATCTGGGTTGGCCATATATAATTCTTCGACACATATTCGACACATTTTCTGTCGTTGCCCTTGATGATCTGATAACTCATTGATTATATGGTGCCGAAAAGAGGAGTCGAACCTCCGACCTACTGATTACGAATCAGTTGCTCTACCAGCTGAGCTATTTCGGCACATATTCCAACTAAGGCTTCCAGGACTGGGCGGTAGCTCATTCCCTACATATAAATCCAAGCTTTCAACCGCTAAACCCCAAGAAGACCCAAAAGTATAAGGAAGCTTTTACGGTATTGCAATCAACCTATGACTCACCTATAAATCTCCCCGTTAAATAACGGAATGGGGGTGCGATGATTTCCTTTCAAAGTAAACAGGTTCTAGGGATGCAGGGAAAACTCCTGCTAGATCCGCTGGCTTTATGCTTGGTGCGGGCTGGGATTTTAGGGCAGGGGGAGGCTATGCAGGCAGTTTTGGCGGCGCAGGGGGCTAAGTTGTCGTTGGTGGCTTATTTGGCGCAGCATCGGCAGGTAGATTGTGGAGTGATGGCGGAGCAATTGGCGGAGTATTTGGGGTTGCAGCGTTTTGATTTGAATCGGTTGACGGTGGATGCGGTAGTGACGGGAGTGGTGGATGAGGAGTTTATACGCTTGCAGCGGGTTTTGCCGTTGTATGTTGAGGCTGGGGAGCTGTATGTGGCGATTGCGGAGCCGGGGCAGTTGGAGGTGTTGGGAGAGATTAAGTTTCATACGGATATGAATGTGGTGCCGTTGGTGGTGGAGTGGGATAAATTAGCGCGCTTAATTGAGGCTTGTTTGAGTGAGCGGCAATATCAGGCGTTGAGTCATTTTCAACCGGTTAATTCAGGGCTGGCGGATAATGATGAGCGGATTATGCAAATGGTACAGGAAATTTTGTTGGATGCGGTAAAAAAGGGCGTGTCCGATATTCATCTGGAACCATATAAAACTTCTTACCGGATACGCCAGCGTATTGATGGTATTTTGCACAAGGTCACGCAATTGTCTCCAGATTTAGCGGTGCGGATGACGGCGCGTTTGAAAATTTTAGCGCGGCTAGATATTGCTGAGCGTCGTTTGCCGCAGGATGGACGTTTTAGTATTGAAATAAATGCGCAGGAAGTCAGGGATTGTCGCATCAGCACCTGTCCCACTTTATTTGGTGAAAAAACAGTCGTGCGGATTCTCGATGGTGGCAAAATCATCTTGAATGTAGATGATTTAGGTATGGAAGCGGTGCAGAAAAATTTATTTGTGCAGGCGATACATAAACCGCAAGGAATGCTATTGGTCACTGGGCCTACTGGGAGTGGGAAAACTGTCACTTTATATACAGCGCTAAGTTTGCTAAATACCCTTGATAAAAATATTTCTACGGTAGAAGAGCCAGTTGAGGTGCAGTTACCTGGCGTTAATCAGGTGAATATTAATGTCAAAGCGGATTTAACTTTTTCTAAAGTATTGCGTGCGTTTCTGCGTCAAGACCCCGACATTTTGATGGTGGGAGAAATACGCGATCGTGAGACAGCAGATATCGCGATGAAAGCCGCGCAGACCGGACATTTTGTGCTATCGACTTTACATGCTAACAGTGCTCCCGAGACGATTAGCCGTTTGCTGATGATGGGCATTTCAGCGTTTAATATTGTGCATTCTATTCACATGATTATTGCGCAGCGATTAGTACGCAAACTGTGTGTGCATTGCCGACGTGAAAAAGATACTTCCATGGAAATATTATTGGCGGCTGGTTTTGAAAAACAAGACATTTTACAATTGACCTCTTTGCAGAAAGGCAGCATTGCAGTAGATGAATGTGTGCAAATATCTTCCACCCAAACTTCTATCGTCCCGAATCCACCATTAAAATTATATGAAGCCGTAGGCTGTGAATATTGCATCAAGGGTTATAATGGCCGTATCGGAATTTTTGAAATTTTAAATATGACTTCAGCAATAGCCAATATCATTATGCATCAGGGTACTTCCTCTGAGATAGCGGCAGAAGCTAAGCATGAAAACATGATTAATTTACGTGCGGCAGCGTTGCGACAATTATTAAGTGGTATCACGAGTCTGGAAGAAGTGCAACGAGTGATTTTATGAAAGTGTTTCGTTGGAAAGGGATAGATCATAAAGGTATGCGCGTAGAGGGCGAATTTCTCGCAGACAGTGTGATAAAAGTTAGGCAAAAGCTTGGTCAGCAACATATTACACCCTTACGTATTACTCGAAAATTTCAATTTCCTCTTTCAAAGAAAAGAAGCATTAACTTTGAAGATATTACCGATTTTAGCCGGGAAATAGCAACGCTGCTTGCCAGTGGAATTTCTCTTAATGCAGCGCTAACAGTCATCAGTGACAGTGCTGCCAATGCGAATATGCGCACAATCACTAAAGCACTACAAAAACACGTAGAAAGCGGCCAATTATTTAGTCAAGCCTTGCAATCGCAACCCAAATATTTTGATCCAATATTCTGCAATTTAATTTATGTGGGAGAGCAATCAGGCCGGCTTGATAGCATTTTAAATGAAATTGCCAACCATCGCGAAAAAATTATTTCATTAAAACACAAGATTAAAAAAGCGCTATTCTATCCTATGATTGTATTATCCATAGCATTAGTAATTACCGTGGGTTTGATAATTTTAGTTATTCCGCAATTTGAAAAATTATTTCAAGGATTGGGTGCACAATTGCCTGTATTTACGCGTTTGATTATGGGGCTAGCGGATAGAATACGTCATGACGGATGGTTGTTTTTGATAATAATGATAGTAGTGTATCTATTGCTAAAAATGGCTATAAAAAAATCAACTAGAGTCAATGCCCTCATCGAAAAATTAGGGTTAAGCATCCCTTTGGTTGGCAGTACTATCAGTAATGCAATTTTTGCACGGTGTTTTTCCACACTAGCCACCTCATTGCGTGCAGGATTGCCACTACTTGAAGCAATGGATATGACGGCAAAAGTTACAGGTAACATTTTTTATAAGCATGCGTTTATGGAGTTGTCGCAGTGTATTAAAGCCGGGCAGGCGATAAATGACGCCATGAAAAAAATCCCGATTTTTCCATCACGGGTGATTCAAATGACGGCTATAGGCGAAGAGTCAGGCCACTTGGAAAAAATGTTTGCTAAATTAAGTGAACATTTTGAAAAACAAGTGGATTACACAGTGCATAATTTAAGTCAATTATTAGAGCCAATCGTTATGATGTTTTTATGCGTGGTGATTGGCAGTCTGGTCATTGCCATGTATCTGCCGATTTTTCTTTTGGGTTCGGTGATATGAAGTAAATGGGAGAAATAGATTGTCATTGTCCAGCATGGTATTGTGGTCAAGTGTCGTAATGTCTGGATTATTTGCAGGAGCGGCAATTAATATTTTGACCGAACATATACCTCGAATTTTGCAACAAAATTGGCGGCAACAATGTTGGATATTGCACAATGGCAACGACACATCGAGCTGCTATTTGAGCAAAAAAAAGTTGCGCTTGCATTGTTTAAACTGCGATATGCAATTGCCGGTTTGGATGAATTTACCTCTATTTCCAAGGTTAATGAAATTAAGAAAATGCGCGCACTGCAATCAACAGCTTGTAAAGCATTATGTCTGGGTAGAGTTAGGGGTGAGTATAGTCACCTTGGTGATAACCCGCCATTTTGGAATACACGCCGAGACTTTTGTGATTTTAGTATTAATTTGGGGATTAATTCTGCTGGCTTTGATTGATAGTAAATATTATCTATTACCTGATTGTATTACTTTGACTTTGATATGGTTGGGTTTATTGAGCAATGTTGGTGGGCTATTCGTAGCGCCTGAACAAGCGATACTGGGAGCGGCTGTAGGATATCTCAGCCTGAGAGTGATAGGCGTTTTATACAAGCTCATACGGAAAGCAGAAGGTATAGGGCATGGTGATTATAAACTGTTGTCGGTATTTGGGGCGTGGCTGGGGGTTTATCCTTTACCGATGATTATGTTTTTAGCTTCAATGATTGGATTAATAGTTGTCATCATGCTGATGCTGCGTGGCAGGCATAGTTATGATATGCCTTTGCCGTTTGGTCCCTATTTAGTGGCAGCAGGGTTGAGTGTGCTGTTATTTGGGAAATTTAATATATTTTTTTAGGGTATTCACCACAGGACTGAAATGGCCATCCCGCAAGGGATTTCCGTTGGTCATATTTTCCCACTAAAATTTGTAGGAACAAATTTGAATGCTCAAGCAGCCCGAAGGGTAAAGTATAGGAAGTGCTTTATAATCCCACCCCTAAAAGTTTAGCAAAAATACTCACATACTCTGTGTGTGCTGCGCTTTTTCCTAATTTTTAGGGGTGACCATGGAATAATCTGACCGTTTGGTGCTGCTTCAAGCAACAAGCTGAATAGTTACATTCATAAAACACCTAATTTTATCTGTTGGATAACTTTGGGTCGATGGTATTACTTGAAGGCTCGCTTGGTTCTGGTTGTGTTTTTAGAAGATTTTCTAATCTCCCCTTAGCGTCACTTAGAGATTTTGTGCGCTCATGCCAAAGAGCAAATTTGTAAAATGGTGCTACTGACTGATCTTTGTTAGGTTCCTGTTTTGATTTAACTTCAGTAGTCCTTTCGCTTAACGTGATTTCTTCTTCAGCACTCTGCTCAGTCGTTTTTAATTTCCTTTGGGACTCACTAGGAGAGGGGGGACGCTTACCCCAAACAGCAGTTTTGGAAAATGGTGGAGACAGAGGTTCTCCAAATGGTTCAATTGTTGGAACTTTCTGTTGTGGTAATTTAGCCTCGGGTATGTTTGCGCTTGGTTCGATTAATATAATTTCTGCTTCTTCGGCTGGTTCGCGTGGTTTTAACTCCTTCTGAGTTTCCTTAAGAGATAATTGGCGTTCATCCAAGCTGGCACTTTCTCTCATCATTTGCTCAAGTATTTTTAATTTATCTCGATCTTCTTCAAGAAATTGTTTACGCCCTTGAATAATTTTGTTTAATCCTGTGAGCTTAGCATCTGTTTCACGTTTAAGGGCTAAACTTGCTTCTAATTCCAATTTTTCATTCTGCGCTTGTTTTGCATCCAATTCGGGTTCAGGTTTCTTAGCGCCATATTCAACTAACAATGAGACAATTTCCCCAGATTCAGTAGCCATCATGGGAGCACTAATATCTGGATCCGCGCCTTTGCTAAGTAAAGTTTTCACAGAGGCAACATCATTTCTCGAACAAGCATAATATAATGCAGTTTTACCACGGCGATCCTGTGCATCTACATCCACACCCAGGTCTATGAGCCATTCTAATAGATGCTGATTCTTTACTGTTGCACGAGTAGATAGCAGCAAAGACATGAGAATGGTCTGTCCATTCCAATCTGTAGCTTTCACATCAGCACCCTTTGCGATTAATGACTTCATCAGCTCTTCTTGCAAGTCTGTGGTATATTGAGCAGCTTCATGCAGGGGAGTGCGTTCCTTTGCGCAAACAGCGCGGGGATCAGCTTTAGCTTCTAACAATGCTTTTGCCACCGCTCCATGATTATTCTGTAGTGCCAAATGTAAAGGGGTTTTTTTGCTGAGAGTACCATATAGGCTCTGTTCTGTTATGCTAGGGTTTGCATTTTTTTCAAGTAATAGTTGTGTGGAATTAAGATGCCCATAATATGCAGTGATATGCAAGAGTGACCATCCATCTTTTGTCAGCCGAGCATCCAATTGACCATAGTGCGCTACATCTTCGGGTGTCAACCAACCCAGCCGCGCTTTATGATGAGCCCTACTCCAGCCCCCCCATATCTCTCCATGAATAGGGATGTAATCCCTCAGATACTTTTTTGCCAAAGGAATATGAACCGTTTGTGGATCTAGAACATACTCACGTAAACTAGTTGGAGATAAAACCTCTGTGCTATATTTCTTACAGGGAGTTGCTTCAAGCCGAGTTTCTTCAAAAATGCCCAGTTCTACCAATGTCTTACCAAAATCCTCAGACCTAAGCACCCGCCCTGCAATCTTAAATCCCATGTCCTGGTCTGAAGAAAGACCGGCCAGTTTAGCCGGTTGATATAACTCAAAAAAGCGATCAAATAATTCTGCTAATTTTACGTTTGGGTCGACATCATTCACCGGGTATTCGCGGTCGTTTATTTTTAATATTACTTTCACTGCTTATTTTCTCCACTTTTTTAAAAGTTAATAAAAAAAAATTAACTTACACTCATAATAGATGCATCTTACATTAAGGGTAATATGGATTAATTAAGAAAAGATTAAGGGCGCCTCTAGAAATTGATCTTTTCGCTCAATACGGCGTTGGATTAGATTTTAAAATCCTCATTTATTCCCGTATTAACTCCGGTTTTAAAATCTAATCCGCCTTGTCTTGGGCGAAAATCTCTGATTTCTAGAGATGCCCTTAATTGAAAAGATGCGCGCGCGATTCTTAAATGTACAAAAAACTAAAATCCATTTAGCAGTTCGCAAAGGTTTTTCCATGCATAAATTAATATTCGCTTAAGAGTATGCTGGTAGATTGGTGAAACACTTTAACCTAAATACTTCTGTCGTGAGCATAAGTCCCAAGTTGTTTTGCATGAATATAACCGCTAATATATCCTTCACGGATGACTTAAGACGCAAGAGTGAACTCTAACCATGGCCAATCTAGTTACTTCTCAATGGGCAATGTGCCCACCCAAATATTTTGGTGTCGAATATGTTATAAATCCCTGGATGGAAGGACAAGTTGGACGCGCCAAGAATGATGTTGCACAGCAGCAGTGGCAAGCATTATATGAATTAATTTCGGCGCGTGCCAAGGTACATCTGATTCCAGCGATACGCGGTTTACCTGATATGCCGTTTACGGCTAATGCTGGCTTGGTGCTGGGGAAGATTTTTGTGCCTTCGGCCTTTCGTTTTCCGCAACGGCAGCCGGAGGAACACTTTTTCATTCAGTGGTTTCGCGAGCAGGGTTATAACATCGTCGATTTACACGGTGAAGGCACATTTGAAGGCGAGGGCGATGCGCTGTTTCAACCCGGGGAAACTTTGTTATGGGCAGGTTATGGCGTGCGTACAGCCTTGGAAGCGCATCCGCGATTATGTGAGATTTTTGATGTAGAAGTGGCTTCGTTGAGGTTGGTGGATCAGCGTTTTTATCATCTGGATACGTGTTTTGCGCCCTTGGCGGATGGACGCGTGGTTTATTATCCTCCCGCCTTTGATCAACCTTCTCTAGAATTACTGCATGCGCGAGTTCCGCCGCATAAACGTTTGGCCGTTAGTGAAGAAGATGCGCTGAATTTTACTTGTAATGGTGTGGTGTGCGGGGAGGCTTATATTTGCAATCAACCGACAGACGCCTTCCGGCAGCAGCTTAAATCCTGGGGTTATGAAGTCATTGCTACGCCGTTAACCGAGTTCATGTTGGCTGGGGGTGCTGCTAAGTGTTTGAGCTTGTGCCTGACGCAAGATGTGCCGGCAACGACTACTCCGGGCCCGCATTTTAGCTCAGCGATTGCCGATTGCACGATCGAGCTACAAGGGCATATTTTAGATAATGGCTTGATGAATCAGGTTCTCGATGCGATTACCGATGCAGGCGGTAGTTTTGAGATACCCCGCCTGAAGGCGGGGTTGCGTCACGATCAAGAATCTTTGGCGCGTATTCATGTCTCTGCGCCCACAGCAGAAAGGCTACAGGTTTTGTTGCAAAAGCTGTTGCAATTGGGTGCACGGGTTGCGGGGGAAGTTTAGGTTCATCCAGTTAACTGTCTCCTGAGCAAAGCGAAGGATGACAGTTCAACACATTCCAAGGCTACTAAACGGATTATACCAAGCCATTTGCTCAGCGATATCCTCTTTACAAGTAGCAAGATTATTTTCAAGTTCCTTTAAACGCTCTACATCAATTAAATGACTAGACTGTAATTCTGTTAAAGTTTCTCTATGTTCAGCTAAAGCAAACCGCAAACCTCCGACTTGCGAACCTGCTAATTGTTCTAACTGCATATTTGATTTTTCCAGCTGCTCTAACTTTGTGCTTAATCTGTCCATTCTTTGTAAAGTTTTGCTGTCAGTAAGACTCGTATATTTCTTAGGTTTTGTTTCTGATGCTGTGGTTCCAGATAGTGCGCGATCAACCGATCGAAAAAATCCAGTAGTCATTTTGCTCAGAGATGCTCCTAACATCAAAGGAGTCCCTACTTGCGATGCAATGGGCACAGGTGATTGACTAGGTATTTGAGTGGGTAGCACTTCAGCGGAATCTGCTATCGAGGGAACAGTCAAAGGAATAATCACAGGTGCGGGAGTTTGAGGAGGTATCGGTGTTAAGGGAGTTGTTTCAGCTTTAAGTGCCTCGCCAGACTGTGCTATGTGGCGGGTCAATAATTCAGCAATGGTATCCTCATGTTGTTCAGTAGCGAATTGTTGCATTTTCTGTAATTTCTCTAGCCTGACACTTTCTTGACCGGGTACAAATTTAGCTTCTAGTAATTCTTTGACTAGAGTGAACTATCCATGAAGAATTGGTGATAGCAAAAATTCATTTATATATTCGCCGCTGATAGGGACACCTGTTGCCAGAATAGCTTGTACAAATGGTGTTTGATTACTTTGAATAGCCCTATACAAGGGTTCGAAAAAATATTTGCGATTAACTTCTGGTGAGATTTGCTGCAGATGAGAGTGCAATATCGCTTTAAATCTATCTAGATTGCCATCATCATAGGCTTTAATCAAATGGTCTTTTCTGAGCGGCCTATTTAATTTAATTGCCAGGCTAATTACATGTTCTGAAATATATTCCATGTCTGGAAAGGGAACTTTTTCTCCTTGGCTGGTAACTTTTCCTGTTAAGGGTTTAAGAATGTTTTCATTGATACTTTTATCTGCTGCTAAGGGAGGGTTTTCAAAAATATTTCTGATGCCAATAAAAAGTTTATTATCGATAATCCACAGACACTTTACAGAATTTACAAAAAAATTGATTGCGGATGGATCATTACTTTTAACAAGTGTCGTGACGGTATTGTAAAAATCGATTCTGTTGGCTTCATATTTAGGTGTATCTGGAAGCACTGCTAGTTGATTCATTAGTTCTATTAATTTCTCTTGCATTCTATGTGCAACCAGATAAGAAAAAATACCGTGTAAATTTTCTTCTTTCATAAACCAGTTTTTAATGTTTCTTTCGGAGTAAGTATGCCCATCTTCTGCTACCATACAGCGGTCATTTAATATCACTCCAAGCGAAATGGGGCATTTAAAATCTTCTAGATAAGTGAGCTCACCTGATAGTTTTCTTTGTTTAATTTTGATATCTTTTTTTGTCTCTTGTGCCATGAATGATCTCTCCAATTAATTTTTTAGGTATTTCAGAGGGGTAAGTAGTTACTTTTTCAGCGCTGATGAGTTGTATCTGGAAATAATCTCTGTTATACCTAGCCCTCATTTGCTTTTAATATTTTGTAACTATTCAGCACATTGTTGGAAGTCGCACAAAACGGTCAGATTTTTCCTAAATTTTTAGGGGTGAGATTGGGAAAATATGGCTGTTTCAATCCTGTGGTGAATAGTTATAATATTTTTTGGTAGTGGAGATTGTCGTTTCTGGACTATTGTATAGTCAGCAAATCAGGTGAGTCTATGCTAAAAGTTGGTTTAACAGGCGGGATTGGCAGCGGTAAATCTACTGTGGCCAGTTTGTTTGCCAAATTGGGTGTGCCGGTTATTGATGCGGATATCATTGCCCGTGAAGTCATTGCAGATTCTATAATCACAAAGGAGATCATGCAGCATTTTGGCAGCCAGGTATTGCATGAATCCGGTAGCCTTGACCGTCAAATTCTCCGCAAAATTGTTTTTGAACAGCCTAAAGAACGGCGTTGGTTAGAAGCATTGTTACATCCGCTGATTATCACTGAAATGCAACGTCAGGTGGATAAGCTTCAATCTCCGTATTGTTTATTGGTTATACCTTTATTGATAGAAGCGACTTTGTCTTATGCTTTGGTGGATAGAATTTTGGTAGTGGATACTTCCGAAGGGATACAGATTAAACGCACCGAAGCGCGAGATCACCTAACGGCGGAAGAAGTACAACGCATCCTGGATTCACAGGCCACACGCGCGCAACGCTTGCAGCAAGCAGATGATGTGATCGTTAATGCTGGAGATTTAGAGACTTTGGCGGCAGAAGTTAAGCAGTTACATCAGCATTATTTGGCGCTTTCTTCGGGCTTTTCTGCGGGGGAAGATGAGTAGCAAATATTGGAGGAAAGCTTATGTCTATTTCCAAATTACGTAATTTCACTTTCCTAGATCGCTGCCTGATGCAATTTGATCAAAGCCTGCGTACTTTGTTTAATTCGCCGTCATCGATCAGACCCAATCCTGCAGCTAACCTTGAGGAGCCTGCATTATCAAGCGCAGAACGCAAGCACAGTGCCGGTTTGCTGCGCGTGAACCATGCCGGTGAAATCAGCGCACAAGCGTTATATCAAGCCCAGGCGTTGATGTCGCGTTCGACTGAGGTGGCACGTTCTTTAGAGCAATCAGCTGAGGAGGAAAACGATCATTTGGCTTGGTGCAACCAACGCCTGCAGGAATTGGGTGCACACCCGAGTTATTTAAATCCATTCTGGTATTTGGGTTCATTTACAATTGGTTTAGTGGCAGGATTAGCGGGCGATGCATGGAATTTAGGTTTTGTGGCTGAGACAGAACGCCAAGTGGTCAATCATTTAGAGCGGCATTTGCAGAAATTGCCGGCAGCTGATAGCAAAAGTCGGCATATATTGCAAAAGATGCAGGAAGATGAAGGGCATCATGCTTCGGTAGCGATGACAGCCGGTGCAGTGGAGTTGCCGGAAGCCATTAAATTTTTGATGAAATGTTTTTCTAGGGTGATGACTCGGACGGCTTATTGGGTATGAGAGATTTTCTCATTTTTCTCTTACAGCTTTGGCCTTTTTACTTATCCCCCAAGGGGAGGAGGAAA
>DASZQR010000002.1 GCA_035549555.1 Patescibacteria group bacterium | reverse complement strand
ATTGTGTTCCTACTAATAATGCGCCGATCAATCCGGGCGATTGTGTGAATGCGATGGCATCAATAGTTTGCAGTTCGCAGTTTGCAGCTCGTAGTGCAGCATTCACTACCGGCACTATATTCTGCATGTGAGCTCTCGATGCTAATTCCGGAACCACGCCGCCGTACTGTTCATGAATTTTCTGACTGGCGATGGTATTCGACAAAATTTTTCCTTCGCTGTACACAGCTGCGCCTGTTTCATCACAGGAAGATTCTATGGCGAGAATGGTAGGCATCATGTGCAAATTAGGTAATTTGCTGATATGATGATTTGCTGATGTGATGATTTGCTGATGTGATGATTTGCTGATGTGATGATTTGCTGATGTGTTGATTTGCTGATGTGATGATTTGCTGATGTGATGATTTGCTGATGTGATGATTTGCTGATGTGATGATTTGCTGATGTGTTGATTTATTGGGGTATTGATTATTTTTTTGATGATACTATTATTTTGGTTATAACTTTTTGTATTGATGTTAATTTTTCCATTAGGAATTGTGGATCCGGGTATCCATTCGATTTTTTACAAATTAGCAACCAATATTCGGTTTCTTCAGCTTCTTTTGCTGCAATTTTGAATTTGTGAATAAAATCAGATTTACTTTCTGCATTTTGAGCTTCACGAACATTAGCTCCTATTGATGTTCCTGATTTTAAAAGTTGCCGGGCAATTACAATTTTTTTCTTTTCTTCTAAAGAATCACAATATTTCACAATCTCAATTGCAAATTCAAGGGTAAGTGTCAAAATCAAATTATCGTTTTTGATCTCTTCCATTACTATATTGATTGATCAAAAATAAAGTTTTACATAATTGTAAAATTATCACATTTGCAAATTGCCGAATTATCAAATTGGCACATCACCCAATCATTTGCTTCTTATCGCCACCACCGGATCCATTCTTGCTGCCTGGGAGGCGGGAATAAATCCGGCAACGATGCCGACGATAATGCAAATAACAATTGCCATGATCATATTAGCAGCAGAAATATAAACCGGGAAGTGCAAGGCTCCTGAAAGTATCTGAGTAAGTACAAACACAAGCAATAAACCGATCAATCCGCCTACAATACAAAGAAATGCAGATTCCAAAAGAAATTCTGCCAGGATCACTCTCTTTTTGGCGCCAATGGCTTTTTTCAACCCGATCTGTCCTGTTCTTTCTCTAACGGTAACAAACATGATATTGGCGACTCCAAACATACCAACGATCAAAGACAAAGCAGCAATGGCCCAACCTCCGATATTCAAACTAACAAATGCCTGGCTGATCGCTGCGCTGAAATCATTGATATCATTTAATGTAAAATCATCTTCCTGTGTGGGACTTAATTTATGTATGGCACGAACTACCCCCGTCAGGTCATCTTTCAAGGCCTTACTGTTGAGATTGTCCTGTCCCTGGATCATGATAAGCGGATCAGATCTTCGTTCATCCATGATAGTGCGGGCAAATTTGTAAGGTATCACAATGCTCTCATCAAAATTCCAGCCGCCGATCATCGTTTTTCCCTGCTTTTTAAAAACACCTACAACAATGCCTTTCTTTCCCCTTATCGAAATTGTTTTGCCAACAGCAGTCTCTGCATTACCCAACAATTTTTCTGCGATTTCATTTCCGATCACCACTGAATTATTGCCATATTCAAAATCCGCATCAGAAATATAACGGCCTGTGGCAATATCCACCGGTTGTATATATTGAAATTCGTTGCTCACTCCGTAAATATTGACACCGGACAACACACTGTTTTCAAAACTGATGTTATCGTGGGCTTCTATTTTGAATGCAACATATTTGGCACTGGGAGTTCTTTCTTTTATTTGCTTTATTTCATCGTGCTTTGGAACAGGTCTCTTCACATATCTCCACCATGGATAATCAGGCCCGCCACCGGCGCTGTAATCCCATTTATCTAAATAAATGGTATTAGTGCCAAGAGCTTTCACTTCGTTTTGAATATTTTGTTCTAAGCTGTTCACTGTTGCCAATACGCCAATAATGCAAAAAATACCAATGGTAATACCGAATAAAGAAAGAAAAGTGCGGAGCTTGTTTTTCCACAGCTCCTGCAGGGCCATTTTAAAACTGGTGCCAATAATTTCTATGGTGCGGCGAATCATGCAGCAAATTTACTGTAACCGTATGGAGTGATGAAAGAATTTATTTTAGATTGAATAATAAACAAAGCCGATCATTGCAATTCTCTTGCCAATATATCTTCCCAACTGTGGTGATTATCTTCAATAGAACTCCAGATAATTTTTCCTTCAGGATCAAGAAGAATTTGGGTGGGAAGTACCGTCACTCCTTGAAAAATTGATTTAATCTGATTGCTTTCAATAATATTGACCCAATTTTTGATCGCTTCATTCTGAACTGCGTTTTCCCATTTGATTTTATCATTGTCATTTGAAATAGCGATTATTTCAAACCCTTTTTTCTGATATTTTAGATACACTTCTTTTAAATGGGGAATTTCTTTTCGGCATGGGATACACCAACTGGCCCAAAAATCAAGTAAGACATATTTTCCTATAAAATGAGATAAACTAATATTTTCACCCTTTATATCTTTCTCTATAAAATCAGGAAGAAAAACGCCGGATATCAGCTGTTTTTTCTTATCAATTTCTTTTTTACACAATAAGGCAGTGCTACTTTCTTTTATTTTAGGACTAAATGCATTAAGAAGCGAATTTGACATGTCGAACGAAATAAAATTAATTAAGCCAAGTAACTCTGTCGGGCTTGCATATGAGTTTGGATTTTTTTTGATAAAGGCTATTCTTATGGTTTTTTCTTTCTCATTTATTAATTGTATTTGATTTTCAAGTTTTTTTCTACTTTGTGCCGAACTATCTTTTTTACTTTCATAAATTGAGGTAAGTTGGCTTTTCTTTTTTTCTAATGTAGTAATTTTTTTTCTGAGGGGTTCAGTTTCTTTTTGTGTTTCAGAGCCTCTCATTTGATAATTATCAAAGTTATTTTTCTTAAGAATTATTGATTGTTTACCCTTTTCTAAGAAAAAACTTGCATAATTACCATCTATTGTTGAGCTAATTAAGTGTACGTATGAGGGTGTATGAATGGGTCCGCCAAACCGGAACTTCCCTTTTATTAAGATGCAGGTATCTTTAATCCATTTGCCCAAAGTATCAGGATGCCATAGAACTATTATACCCGTATCACTGCCCTTAATTATTCCTGTTAACGTGAACCAGTCCTTTTTATTTAATAACTGACCAGAGCAAGCCGAAAAATATAAAAGCTGACTGATCAGAATAAGATATTTCACTTTACAAAGTGTTTTGAATTAAATAAAGCTTGTTGCCAAAATAAATTAAAGGTTTTCTGATTTTGTATTTGAAAAAGCAGCCATGATGAATTTCTATTTATAATGGCTGCTTTAAATTTGAATCAATAGCTGGCTAATTTCTATAGTTTACGCACATAGCTTATCTCCACCAGGAATATTAGGGTTTTGCCCGTTGCCGGCATCTTGACATGTGAGACCTTTGCAACATGTAACTCCTGATCCACTGCCACAATATGTATTGGCTGTACCACAATCGGGATTATCGAATCCTCCACTAATCTTTTTTTGCTCCTCCTTGCTCAGCTTTCTGCCAAGCGATTTGAAATTGTTCATAACAAATGTTTCCGTTTTAATTAAAACGAAACGAAAAGTCAATTTTAAAATTACCTACTCTTTTCTTTAGATTTTCGGTTGCCTCTATGTTTTATCTCTGCAGAAAATAAAACTGAAACAAAGCTAACAACCTATAGTGCAATATTATTGCACTCTGTAATTTTCAAGAAAAAATTTCTCATTTTGATAAAAGAAATTGAGTAAATAATTTTAATAATAACAGATTCATACGTAAGAAAGGGATCATAGTAAAGTTTAGTTAAGAGAATAATCAGGCGTTACTAAACCATTTTATATTTATTCAACAAACAAATCTTTGCAATAAGTATTTATGTTTTCATCATTGTTTTGCAGTAAAGCAGAAGCACATTCTTCTTTATCTTCTACAGAAAAGTTTTTGTTGATTTGTTTTTGCTCTTCTTTATTTAGAGGCTTGAAGATATTACCGGTCATTCTCCCATCCTCTTTGTAATAGTAAGTTTCTCTTTGTTTGTCGTATTCAACCGGAAATCCTAAAAACTTCATAGCTTGTAAATAGCCCATCAGGCTTCTCCTTGATAAATTCATTTTTTTGCTGAATTCTTTTGAGTTTCCGGTAGCCTTTTTCGAAATCAGGCTATCCATTCTTCTGATTTTATCAAAGTACTTTATAGGCCACATAAGACAGGCTTAAATTTTTTAAAGTTATTGAAAAAATCAAAATGAAAAATTAAACTTCTGGGAAAGTAATGCTGATTAAATCCGTTGTCATGTCTTACCTTTGCGCC
>DASZQR010000001.1 GCA_035549555.1 Patescibacteria group bacterium | reverse complement strand
TATCTTATGTTATGATAATCAGGAGGATCAAAGTGGAGATTGCAGACTGTCCTGGAGAATCTCTCGATTTAGAAATTGATCCGTTTATAACAACCTCGACGAAGGAATCTCAAGATCAAGATGTGTAAGTAAAAAATAGAGAAAAAAAATGCCAATTAAAGCTAAACAAGTCATAAATGTAATCATAATGAAAGAAGTTGGTTAATTTATTAATTGAATTGATAATTTTACTTTTACTTTAGGAAATCTTTCATAAAACCTACCACTGGAAAGGGAGCTAAACCAGTTCAGCCTGGAAAACTTAAATAGTCCGGAGGAGGCCACATCCAGAAGCAGCAACTTGTCCAGGAGAAGACCGGAAGGATTGTTGGCGTACCTGGAGTACGCTTTCTCGAGTCAATTCCGAAGGAACGCTCTCAAATCACTTTGTCCCACGTCAAGAGAGAAGTTTTCGAAAGAGGGAATGCAGAAGTTTAGCAGCAAGATTCATTTTTGGCGTCATCTTCCGCCAATCCTTCAACTTCATCATCAAGGTCAAAATCTAGATCCAGATCTTCCTCTCCGGCTATGTCACCTTGAAATACTCCAAGAGGGACGAGAGGTCGTTTTTTAGATGAAATGCAATAGTTTTGCAAAGGTAAAACTAACTAGATTTGTAAATCAAATATAAATAGCATTACTTAAGCTTCATATATTCATTTTGAGCTAAAAACTAAAATTAATTAAAATGAATTCCCACGTCATTATTATGCTGGGCATAAGGTGCGTTTGTCTAAGTATATTCTTGCTCTATAGCTCACGACACGGCATTTTCCTGCAACTTCCAATCCCTTATTCAATTCATACAGGCTTCCTCACAAATTAAAAATCAACTTATTTTCATATTTCCGATTGGTTCTTACCTCAAAAATTAAAATACAAAATTCTAAGCTGTGACCTTTTTAAAGACTTGCATTAAGCGAAAGTAGAATTCTTTCTACACATCCTCACATTTCAGTCGAAATGTTGCTCATGAAACAAATCTAGGTATTTCAACTTACTTTAAAAATAATAGCACACAGAATGTTTTCATTTATGAAATCAGATAGTCACAAAATATATTCCGTTGGGAATGTTATCAAAACAGTTAACTGGCTACTTTCTCGAGTTGCTATTTGCCATATTGTCAAATAAAAAAAAACGTAAAAAGAGAATAAACGTAAACAATAGAGACGTTTACAAGAAAACTGATCCATCATCAAGAATGTGCATATTATGCTGGTGTAGGTCCGAGTGGATGTTTTGCTTTGATATGACGCGTCAGATTACTCTTCAGGGAGAAACTCTGTCCGCAAATTCTACACTTGTGTGGTCTCTCCCCGGTGCGCCTATTTTGCACATGTCGATTTAGATATTGCTTTTGTGAGAAACTGCCTCCACAGATTTCACACTTGAAAGGTCTCTCACCGGTGTAGCTACCTTGAATATGGTACGTTAGTGTTCCATGCTGTGCGAAACGCTGTCCACATATTTCAGAGCTAAAGG